>SCTA01000025.1 GCA_004322275.1 bacterium | reverse complement strand
ACCTTCATCCCGGTCGCCCCTTTCTCTTTCAAGTGGTTGATGCACATCTACCACTTTGGCACTTAGATGCCGTTCAGGAAAGGGGCGACCATCCCATTAGCGCTTCGCGCGAGAATGACGGGGAAGGCGGGGTGGTGCGTTACGCCGCTTTTGCGGCTAACGGCACCCTGCATTCCGAGGGCTTTTGTGGTATAAAAAGAAGGTACAACAAACCCGGAGAAAAATTCATGGGAATCCTGGACCTGAGGGGGCTCCCCTGCCCGGAGCCGGTAATAAAGACGAAGGAACTGCTGGAGAGCGCGGGGATGGGGGTTTTCACGGTGCTGGTGGATGACCTCGCCGCGAAGGAAAACGTCTCGCGCTTCGCGGCGAACCTCGGCTGCTACGTGAACGCGAAGGAACACGGGGAGGCTTACGAGATCACCATCGTAAAGGGTTTGACCTGCGAAACCCCGGAACAGCCCGCGACGATGGAGCCGGCGAAAAGCGCGATTCTCTTTTTGTCCGACACCCTCGGGGAAAACCCGGAGCTGGGCGCTATACTCATGCGCGCTTTTTTCGGGGCGCTGCCCAAGGCCACAGTACTCCCGGCGAAGCTGATCTTCCTTAATTCCTCGGTCCGGCTTACCACGGAAGGCTCGCCGGTTCTCGAAGAGCTTTGTGCCCTTGAGAAACTGGGGGTCGAGATACTGAGTTGCGGCACCTGCCTCGATTTCTTCGGCAAAAAAGAAGCTCTGAAGACGGGGAAGGTGACCAACATCTTCGACACCATCGAAACCATGACCGGCGGCTACCGGGTTACCACCATCTCCTGAAAGGGAAAAATGGAGAAGAAAAGACTTACTTCTCTCTCTCGCGCCTCGGGCTGAGGAGCGAAAATCGGGCCGGAGGTTCTGGCCGGAGTTCTTTCGGGGCTTAAAGTCCCGGCGAATGAAAGGGTGCTGGTGGGGCTTTCCACCGGCGACGACGCCGGGGTCTACCTTCTGGACGAAAAGACCGCCCTCGTGCAGACTCTCGACTTCATTTCCCCCGTGGTGGACGACCCTTTTCTCTTCGGTAAGATAGCCGCCGCCAACTCCCTTTCCGATGTCTACGCGATGGGCGGAAAACCGCTCACGGCGATGAACATCCTGTGTTTTCCCGCCTGCGACGTGGAAAAAGAGGATATCTCGGCGATTCTGGCGGGAGCGCTGGAAAAAATTCTCGAAGCCGGGGCCGCCCTCGTCGGCGGCCACACCGTGGAGAGCCGGGAGCTCTTCTTCGGCCTCTCCGTCACCGGCACGATAAACCCCGAGAAACTCTTCACCAACCGGGGCGCAAGACCCGGCGACCTTCTCGTTCTGACCAAGCCGCTCGGCGCGGGGATGGTCGCCACCGCCGTAAAGGGAGGTCTCGCGAAGCCCGAACACGCCGAAAAGATGGCGCTCTCGATGGCGCGGCTGAACCGCCTCCCCTCCGAGTCGATGGCGCGCCACGGCGCGACCGCCGCCACCGACGTGACGGGTTTCGGCCTCGCGGGCCATGCCCTCGGCATCTGCCGAGAGAGTTCCGTAGACATCCTCATAAACTGGGAGAAAGTTCCCATGCTGCCGGGCGCGAAAGAGGCCTGGCAGGCGGGGCTCGTGCCCGCCGGGGCTTACGCGAACCTCTCTTCCTACGCCAAAAAGATCGTCAACGAAAGGTGCGACTCCGCCGAGACCAGCCTTTTCGCCTGCGACCCGCAGACCTCCGGCGGTCTTCTTATAGCGATACCCGAAGAGGGCGCGAAAAGGGTTCTGGAAGAGATCGGCGGAGAATTTCCCGAGAGCGCGGTTATAGGAAGGGTAATGGCGGGCGAGGGATTATTGCGGATCGAGTAGGAAGCCTGACGAAGTAAACCCGAGAAAAGACGAAGTTTGTCGTCAGCAGGTGTATCTTTCCCTGGAATAGTCGGAGATGCGGTCGTTGATGTAGATCGAGAGTCTGGCGAAATCGGCCTCCTCGACATCGAGAAATTCCGCTCCGCAGTTAAAGGAGCCTTCTTCGTTGGTGTATTCGTAGAGAATCTTGGCCACCGCGCTCACTTCATCCCCTTCGAGGTCGAGGTAGAGCATCACCATTCTTCCGACCCCTATCTTCATCGGGGTGGAGACGAGGCAACCTCCGAGGCCGAGTTCGCGAACCTCCGCGCTGTCCGGCACGCCGCCGGTTATCGGCGCCGACATTCTGACCCTCGCCTGAGTCTTGATTCTTTGAAATCTTCTTTTCACGGCTGTGTCTTCCATGTTTCCGTCCGGTGCCTGCTGTAAACCCACTCTATAACTATTCCACACATTGAGCAGATTTTCAACCGCGCCGGGCGAGGTTAAGTCTTTTACATCGAGTAACTGCCGAAAATTCGATTTCGCCTGACGTTTCCTCTTGATTAACTTATCGACCGTATTTGAGAAAAAATTAACTTATTTTTTTGCCGAATTCGCCTTCTCAAAACGGTCGAGGTCTATAGATATCTCCTGTCGCAGTATAACCTTGCCGGTTGAGGTCACAAGATAGAGCGTCGGGGTTTTCGCGACGTTAAGCGGATCCGCCGCTACCATCGCCCCCTTCTCGAAGCGGTCGAGGACCACGGTGTACCCGGGCCTGACATCGTCGAGAAAAGCCTTTACAGCGTTCTTGAAATTTTCGCCGTCAACGTTTACCGCGTAGAACTTCGTTCCCCGCGACGCCTCCGAGGAGGCGTATTTCGCAAGCTTCGGCATCACTTCCTTGCAGTTCGGGCAAAAGACCGACCAGAAAAATATGAGGACGTTTCCCCCGTCACCGTTTCTTGTGATTACGTATTCCTTCCCGTCCCAGTCGCTGAGCCGTATCTCCGGGAGGGTTTTGGGATAGTCGGCTGCCCGGGCGGGAAACCCCGACAAGAGTAGGCAGGCGGCCAAAAAGACCGCAGCAGCGAGGCGAAAAGACGCCCTTGGGCTCATCGTCATCCTTATTTGCCCTGATCGGTGGAGATTCCGAGCGACTTCAGGGTCTCTTTCAGGGAATTCGCCGTATCGGTGTAATAGGTGGTCGCGGCGTAAATAACCTTTCCGTCCCGGTCGATGACTATGCTGGTCGGCAGGGCGGCTATGCAGAGCTTTTTGTAGGCGTCGAAATCCTTGTCGAGGATGATGGGGAAGGTCAGCCCCATCTGCTTGACTTCCACCTTCAGCTTTTCGACGTGCTGGGGGGAAAGCATCTTGGTCTCCTGGTTCACGGCCAGAACGACCAGATCCCCGTTGGCCCCGGCGAAGTTCTTCTGCAGGTAGGCAAGCTCGTCCATGCACCTCGGGCACCAGGAGGCCCAGAATGCGAGCATGACCACCTTGCCCCTGTAGTCGTTGATGCTGACCTTTTTGCCTTCGAGGTCGTAAGCCCAGAATTCGGGCATCTGCTGCCCGGTCCCGATGCAGAGGGCAAGAGAGGCGGACGGGAGCAAGAGGGTCAGGAAGAGCAGCACCAGCGCGAAGCGGAAATTCTTTTTCATTTTTCCCTCCATCTATCGCACGCCCGAAGTAGCGGGCGAGACCTTGTGGCAATTATCGCAGGTTTCCGACGGTTTTTCTATCTTACTTCCCGGCGGGGTCAAAAAGAGGAACTTATGGTCGTGAACGGAGTACCCTCCGGTGGATTTCGCCACCCTCGCCATGTGGCAGGAGGTGCAACCGGTGGACGCCATCCGGTGCTTTTTGTGCACGGCGGTCTTGCCGGGAAAATCCCTGTGGCAGCTCTGGCAGTACTCGGGGATGGACATCAGGGGCTTTACCTCTTTTTTCCCCCTCGACCGAAAATCGTTGCAGGCGCTGCACGCCACTCCCCTCGCCTCCAGCACCGTGGTCTTCCACCACTCGTACTGTCTCCGGCGGTCTTCATAGCTGCCGTCGCCGTAAAAGGTGTCGTCGGACTGGCCGGATTTGGGCATCAGCCCCTTGAAGTAGAAGGAGAGATCCTGCCCCGGAAGATAGCCGAGGGGAAACTGGAACTGGCCGCTCACGTCGTGGCCGGTGGTGTGGCACGCCTGGCATATCATCTCCCTGCGCTCAGCGGTGAGGCGGGCGGGGTTCACTATCGGGGAGCTTCCGCCGCTCCCGGCGTGGCTCCTGCCGGGGCCGTGGCAAGCCTCGCAACCTATCCCCGCTTCAACGTACTTCGGCTTTTCCTCCATAACGAAGCCGGTGGTGTGGCAACCCTGACAGGAGAGGCTCCAGGGCTTGTCCTCCCAGGCCATCGTCTCCCACCCCCCCGCCTTCATGTTCCACCCCTTGCCCTTGACGTAAAGCTCCCCGTCCGTTTCTTCGACGTACTGCTGCTTCCAATGGCTTCCGAGGACCAGAGAAACCTCCTTCAGCGGGAGGGGGGGATTTTTGGAGAAGTCGCCGGCGACCGCCGAAGGCTCTTCGCGCGCGTCCCTCACCATCCGCGCATGGGGGGTCTTTTTCCACTCGCCGTAGATATCCGCGTGACAACCCTCGCAGCTCTTCGAGCCGATGAATTCCTCGAAACGCAGCACCTCCCAGAGGGGGGAGCGCGAGCCGAGGGTTTTCATGTCGTGGCAGAGCTTGCAAAGCTGCCCTTCGTCGTTGGGAAGGCGCAAAAAGTAGGTCCGGTGCTTTTCCCCGGCGGTGAAAAAGTTCCTGAGCCGAAGAAAAAAAGGCTCGGCGACGTAGGGCGTCTCGCTTTCGCTTTCCATGTGGGGATCGTGGCAGGTGGCGCAGGTCATCGCCCCCTCTTCCGAGAGGTGGATTCCCTCCGGGAGCTTCATCTCGGGGCGTATCTCGACGGGATGGGTTCCGAAGACCATCTTCCGGTCGTGACATTTGAGGCAGAGACTTATCACGTCGGCGTTCAGGGAGACAGGTTTTGCGGGCGCGCCGCTCCCCTCCTTTGTTACGTGGCATTCCTTGCAGTACTCCGGGTCGCGAAGCCGCTCGTGCGGGTCCTTGGCGAGCGCCGGGGAGCAAAGAAGGATGAGGGCCGCGAGGGCGAGAACGACTGTGCGCATTTCAGATGCGGAAGGCGGAGATCTTCTCATCGAGGGCGTTCAGACGTTCCCGGAGGCGGGCCCTGTCGGTTTCACCCTCCTCCAGCTCCTTCCCGAGCGCCTCCTTCGCCTCCCGTATCCCGGCCACCTTGTCCCGGAGGGAATGGGTGAGGTTGTTCATTACGTCGTTAAAGACCAGAAACTCGTCGTCCTTGCGGAGCTTCGTTTCGAGCGTGAGGTCTCCGCCGCTGATCTTGTCGAGGTTGACGCGCACCCGGTAAAGGGGGCCGACTATCCGGTGGCTCTCGTAAAGGGTGAAAAAGATTATAGGGGCCGTGACGAGGGCCATCGAGGCGAGCGAAGCGCCGAGAACCGCCTCCCAGAAGACCTCCCAGCTCTCGCGCACATCCTGGTGGGCGAGGTAGTAGGTCCTGTCGAACTGGTAATTTCCGAATTTGTAGAGAAAAATTCCGGTGAGGGCGGTTCCGACGACTATAACCGCCAGAACTTTTAATATGAACTTGATCTGGAATTCTTTTTCGATGAGCAGCTTGCGGCGCACGATGGAAAACATTTCATCCTCCAAAAAGACGGAGTGAAATTTACGTTCCCCTTATACTACCGCACGCGCGGACTTCCCACCCCCCATTATTTTTGCCGGAAACGGCGAAAAGAAGCCGGGGCAGCCTTTGCCCCGGCCTTTTCGCTGCTTTGATTCTTACTTGCACTCGCACTTGCCCGAAGACCGGGCGAAGCGGGAGGCGGCCGTCTTGCGCTTTTCGTAGGCGTCGCGGCAGATGTTCACGTCCTCAAGGAAGAACTCCAGCTCTTTCAGGAGAAGCGCCTGAGGGCCGTCACAGAGGGCGGCCTCGGGGCGGGGATGGAAATCGACGATGAGCATGTTGGCCCCGGCGATTATGCCCTGCGCCCCCGCGTGCTGGATGTCCAGCAGTCCGTCGGGAGCCAGAACCTTCTTGCCCACCGAGTGGGAAGGGTCGATGCAGACCGGCAGGCGGGTCAGCCTTTTCACCACGGGGACGTGGGCGAAATCGACGAGGTTCCGGTGCGGGTCGCCCAGGTTCGTCTTCATCCCGCGCAGGCAGAAGATGATGCGGGAATTGCCGTTGCTGGCGATGTACTCGCAGGCGTTGAGGGATTCCTCCAGGGTTATCCCCATCCCGCGCTTGAAGAGGACGGGAAACTCCGTCTGCCTTCCGACGTGCTTTAAAAGCTCGAAGTTCTGGGCGTTTCTGGTCCCTATCTGGACGATGACCCCGGTAGGGTCGCCCGCGCTGCGAAGAGCATCCCTTATCTCCTCCAGCTGGGATTCGTGGGTGACCTCCATCGCTATCGCCTTTATCTTGTATTTACCGGCGAGCTCGAAGACGTAGGGGAGGCACTCCTTGCCGTGGCCCTGGAACTCGTAGGGCGAAGTCCGGGGCTTGTAGGCGCCCATGCGGGTAGTATCGAGACCCGCGTCCCGGAGCGCCTTCATCATCATCTCGACGTGCTGACGGGTATCGACGGCGCAAAGGCCCGCGAAAACGTGGAAGGAATCCTGATGGAACTTAAGGCCCTTGTACTCGAATCCCACCGCGTCCACCTGCCCCTCGTGGCTCCCGATAATCCTGTACTTCGAGCTCACCCTCACCACCTTCTGGACGAAGGGAAGTTCCTCGAAGGGAGCGGTGGGCACCTGCAAGGTCGGCCCGAAGACGTAGACCTCGCTTATGGTCTCTATCGCGCCCTTGACGTTGTGGGTGCTGAGGGTGAGTCCGGGGTAGCGGGCGGCGACCCCTTCAAGCTGCTTTAATTCCGGCGACCCCTTTTTGAGCTGGTTTTTGAGTATTACTATCATCTTTTCTCCTTTTTTGGGGGGCGCGCAAACAAAACCGGCAAAATAAAAAACGGCCACCGGCTTTTGCTTTCGCGTCCGCCCGTGGCCGTTGTTTTGTGGTTTGTTATCGGTTTTTCCCGCTCAAACCTCCGCCGGCCGGGCAGACTTCGTAAAGAAGCCCCCAAAAAAGAACCAGCCGGAAAAATAAAAGCGGGAATAAGTTTTCATCGTTGGTGAAATATATACCCTTCGATTCATCATTACAAGATTTACAAAAGTGTGTAGGGCGGGGCTCGACCCTTAACCCCGTCATTCCCGCGAAGGCGGGAAACCAGTGACTTTTGTGTGCTTCGCACTTTTACAATTTGCGGGGCTTGGCGCACCCCGCACCCGCGCCCCACTTTTTGTCGAAAAAGTGGGGCAAAACTCGGCCCGGAAGGAGCCGCTCGCTCTTCGAGCGACCGGTCGCTGCGGCGGGGGCGTGAGGGGGCACCCGTTCGCTACGCTCGCTAAGACCCCCCCGCCGCCCTTTCCGCCTTAAGCTCCCTGCGTCACCTACGGGCCACGGGGAGGACGAAAGAGGAAGCCGGACAAGAGGAATGAGGCGTCCGCTAACGGCGCGGAATCGTCATATTCCCCGATTCGGTCAACTTCTTCGCGTGCTCCTTCAGCCCTATCCTCTTTATCTGCCTTATGCACTCGGCGCGGTCGGAATTAAAGAGCATCCCGAAGGCGCGGGCGATGAAGTTGTCAAAATCCCGGCACTCCCTGGGATCGGCGAATTTTTCGCACTCGGCGCAGGTCTTGTAGCCGTTGCCGAGGCAGCACAGGCGCACCTTGCACCAACTCGCCTTTTCGTTTTCGGCGCAGCCGGGGCATTTCTTATCCTTGTACTTGCGGCAAAGGGAGCAAAGAAGGCCGCAGAAGGCGACAACGTACTCTTCCTTCGGCTTTTTGTCCTGAGCCAGAACGTCATAAAACGGCGGCGCGGATTCCAGGGAGCCGAATTCGTCCTCGATGCGCATCTTTAGCCGCAGGGCGTGGGTTGAGGTGGCGCTCGCCAGTTCCTCGCAGACCGAAAGGTTCTTGCCGAAAGAAGGGCTTTCCAGCAGGGAAAACGCCTTGCCGTCGATCAGCGAAGTTTCCAGCGAGTAGGCGATCATCAGGGCGCCGCGAAGGGATACGGAGCCGGCTTTGGCCTCCGACGTGTGGCCTTCGACCTCCCTTATCGCCTGAGCGATCATCTGCGCGCTGACGCCTGCGTCCTCCCTGACCTTTACCTTCCCGACCTTTGCCGATTCGAGGAGGGTATTCGCCCACTGATGGTGCTGCTCCTCCTCCTCGGCCAGCCCCTCCCAGAGGGAGCGCTCTTCGGGAAACTTCTCCGCGTACGTCCTGTAAAGCCTGCCGACGGCAAACTCCATCGCGGCCAACTGCTCGATAATCCTTAGATTTTGCGTACCCATTCCCGCAACTCCGAATAAAATCGCCCCAAAATCCAGGGCGCACTTTCAAAACCCTTTGAATATACTTCCGGGAGGGTGGGATGCCAAATGAATTTGAAAGGCGTGTTTTGGCGTCGCGCATCGCAATAGCCTTTAACAGCCAAATATTGTGTTTTTTACAAATTCGGTTAACAATACGGGAGATTTGACCGTAAAGACCGCAGGTCAGGGAGGACAGATGGGCAAGCGCATTGGCGAGATGCTACTCGATTACCAGTTGATCTCGAAAAACCAGCTTGAAGACGCTATGGCCGAGCAGCGAAGAACCGGCGACAAGCTTGGCGACATCATCATCAAACGGGGCATGGTCAGCGCCGACGATCTTGAATACATCCTCTCCCGGCAGTTCGCCACCCCTTCTCTAAATCTGCACAATTACCAGCCCTCTCCCGAGGCGCTCTCCCTCATCCCCAACTGGTACATGAAGAAGAATCTTGTAGTCCCGGTGGAGCTTACCGAAAAGGCCCTCACGGTCGCGATGGCCGATCCGAGGAACTTCAAGCTCATCGACGAGCTTCGCTTCATGACGGGAAAGCGCATCTCTCCCGTTGTCGCCTCGGTCTACAACATAAGGGACGCGCTCATCCGCTTTCTGGGCGAAAAAGTCGAGGAAGAGAGCGACGACGAGGGGGAGGCGCTCCGCGAGGGGATGGATCTTCTCACCGACGGCGAGGAGTTCCAGCCGAGGGTCGAGGATATCCTCACCCAGGCGGCCTCGACCCCCAATTCGGAGACCGCCAGAAGAATTCTCGCGACGATGGCGCTCGAAAAGCTCTCCCACCTGCACTTTTTAAAGAAGCCGAGCAAGATAGAGATAAGCGCGAGGGTCGGCGGCGTCATCGAGAAGACCTACCGCTCCGCCCGCCACCCGATGCTCAACGTAATCTCCATCCTCAAGGTCCGCGCCGGGGTCTACTCCGCCGAGGGCTCCCCCTTCGAGGGGGCTTTTACCGCGAAAATAAACCAGAACCATTACCGCTTCACGATTTCGGGGCTCCCCACCCACGAGGGCGAGCACCTCGTCCTCTCCTGCGTCAAGGAGCCGGACGCCGAGACTCTCACCCTCGCCGACCTCGGCTTTTACCCAAACATGCTGGCCAACTACAAAAAAACGATCGCCCGCAAGCACGGGCTGATACTCTACGTCGCCCCCTCCCTGAACGGCGTCACCACCACGATGTACGCGACCCTAAAAGAGGTGATGAAGCCCGATTCGATCGCGATATCCTACGAGCGCGACTCGAAGGCCAGGCTGCCCGGCGTACTCCAGGTCGACCCCGACCTCTCTCCAAACGTCGAGCAGGGAGAAGGGCTGCGCATCCTCCTCAGCCAGGATTCCGACTATCTCCTCATAGACGACGTATCCACGCACATGGCGATGCGCTCCGCCGTTCACGCCGCCCTCGGGGGGACGCTGGTTCTCGCGAGGGTAAAGGAGAAAAGCGCCCTCGGCTTCGTCGTCAAGATGGCCAACTCCGGCGTATCCCCGGCGATACTGGCCTCGGCGCTCGTCGGCGTCGTCGGCCAGAGGCTCGTCGAAATGCTCTGCCCTGCCTGCGCCAAACACTACGAACCTGTCGAGCAGATTCGGAACGAACTCGAAAAGCTCACCGGCATCGAAGACCCGCTCCTCCACCGCGCGCCGGGCTGCAAAAACTGCGGCAAGACCGGCAGGGTCGGCAACCTCGGCATCTTCGAGTTCTTCCCGGCGGGCAAAACCCTCCAGAAAATCATCATGGACCCGCCCCCCGCAAGCGCCGTAGAAGAAGTCGCCCGCAAGGCGGGGCTCAGGCTCCTGATACAGGACGGGATGATGAAAGCATTGGAGGGGAAGGTTTCTTACGAGCAGGTACACGCCTCTTTATAAGTTAAAACGTGCTGCGAGCCCCGTTTACTTCGTCGCGTGCTCACTCAAGGGCTCGCCGTAGCGCTGCTACTGCCTCGCCCTCTCGTTGCGCGGCTCCTTGTAACCGTGGCTTCTCGCGACGTTTTTTTTGTGCATCCTCTTAAAAGAACCATCGAATTTAACAAGTGGAAATCCATTCATTTTTGAGATACGCAGGTCTCTCGATTCACTAGACTCTGAGAGGAGTTGTATAATGCCTACTTCTCCACAAGAGGTCCGCCGACAACACTACATTCCAAAGATGCTTCTGAAGCGTTTTGCATCACGCACTCGCAAAAAAAACAGTTTGGTCTGGTGCTTCAGTAAATCAAAAGAGCCTTTTGAGCCAAACATAAATAATGTAGCAGTATCTGCGTGGTTTTACGGCAAGGAAGGCGATATCGAGAACTTCTTGTCGAATATGGAGAACAGGGCCAGTTTAGCCATCGACGCTATTCTCCATCATGGTGACGACCCAAATAATCATTTAGACAGTATTATACCCTTCTTATGGCTCATGCATTGGCGGACCTTATCGCTCCGCGAAGCGGGCGTTGTATCTGGTTCCCTTTTCATGGAAAGCATGGGTCAAACCATGTTCGGGCAAACAAATAATGCTTTGATGGAGAGACTTCTACTCCTTGAGCTTGAAACTAACCTTGATTCTTATCTGAAAGATTTTCCTCAAACGCATCATAGCACGATAAAAGCTCTTCTATCGAACCCAGAGACCAAAACAAAAATGATAGCATTTTTAAGGGATCATGCGATCCCTGTCATGGGACAACATTGGGCTGGTGTTTGTGATCGTATGCCTGAGCAACTTAAGGATAGTATAAGCCAATCCATGAATGGCGCTGTGCGAGAAATGATTAATTCGGGCAAAACACATCCAGACAACTTTGTCCCATCACGGTTGCGCATTCAAAGAGATGCTTCAAACAGCTTTATACTTGGCGATTCTTGTATTTTTTGTTCTGATGCCGATGGAAAAGTGTTTGGCGTATCGAGGGCTAGAGAAAAAGATTGGTCTGAAATCTACTTACCGATATCAGATAGCTGCGTCTTGATTGCTGAACGGGGCGATACCAATGCAAAGCACAGCTTTTCAACGCAGGAGATAAATGAGTTATCGGCTAAGATGTCCACTGAGTGCATATTTGCATCCGATAGAAAACACTTGCCACTTTCTAATTTTATCGGGCAAATGAGCCTTTTAATGGATGCTACGGAAGTTAATGAATTGTCCGAAAATACGCTCCGGGATCTCTTGAACGAGCGACTTGAAAAGATTAGAAGGTAGCCATGGTTTCGGCCCGTCAACTTAAAATATTTAATTAATTCTATACTTGCGGGGCTATCCGCCCCGCGCCCGGACCCCATCTTCTTTTAGCGCCAAAAGAAGATGGGGGAGAAGAAAGGCGCGCCCCCTTTGCGCCAAGGCGCTCGTTCGTCGCTCGGCGAGCGCGCAAATCGCCACGGGCTCATGGCGCGCTCGGAACACCCTCGCTCCCTCACTCGCTGGCGCCGGAGGGCGTGGGGAACGAAAAGAAGGCTCGCAAATGAGCAAGGTTGTTTTTGCTCATTTGCTCGAAGGTAATTTGTTTACAACTATCTCCAAGAATACGTGCGTTAGCCGCAGGCGTAACGCACCACACCCCGTCATATTTCTCTTGGTGCGTTACGGCTAACGCCTAACGCACCCTACATTGGATACGTGTAAACGAACTACCTTCGAGTCCAAAAACATTTCGTTAATTCGTTTTTGGACGAGCCTTCATTTCGTCCTCCCCGGGGCCCGTACGCGGCGCAACGAGTGGAGGCGTCGGGCCGGCGCGGGGTCTTAACGGAGCGAAGCGTAGTGGGTGCCCCGTACGGCCCAGCCGGAATGAAGTGGTCGCTCGCAAGAGCGAGCGACGAGTCCGGGCTGAGTTTTGGGCCACCTTTTGCTCATTCAAAAGGTGGCTAGGAGCGCGAGGCAGAGCCTCGCAAGTTGTAGCCCGATGGGCTAAAGCCCATCCTACATAAGCACTCAAAAATAATTTGAGGTTTTGTCGGCTTTCGTTCCTCAAGCGCGACCTACATTTCCCATAAAAAAGGGGAAGGTTTCAGCGATTCCCCTTTTTCACCATATCGAACCGGAAAGTTACCCTATCGCGGATTTCCCCGTTTCACCTGTCCTAACCCTTACACACTAAGGCAGCCGCTCCCTGGCCTTTTTTGCAGCGGGGACAAGACAAAAAAAGGCCGCACCCTTCGGCGCGGCCTCTGCGTTGTTCAAATCCTCCCGGCCCCTTTATCCTTCCGGCGCGGCGGGCTCCGGTTGCTTCGCAGCTTCCTGTTTTACCTCCTTACAGGGCAAAAGCAGGTAGCCTTTTTCGACGAGCCAGCGAAGTACGCCGGAGGGGATTACCGGCTGGCAGGTGAGTTCGGCAACCGTGGTGGTCCCGTCCCGCAAACCCTCGATAAGCCTCCCCTCCAGGCTCTGGTGGGTCCGCCGCTCCAGCCAGTCCTTGTAGACCAGAGATGCGCCGAGTACAGCGATTATCCCCATCACCATCCAGAATGTCTCTTTGCCTATCTCTATCTTGAAGGTCTCGAGGGTCAGCTTTATGCCGACGAAAAATACTATCTGGTAGGCAAGGTCCTCCATCTTGGGAAGCTTTTCGAGCAGCGTGATGAACATGTTCGCCGCGAAACGCAAACAGATTATCCCCAGAATCCCTCCGGCCCAGACGATTATGAGCTTGTCGGTCATTCCCACCGCAGCCGTTATCGAGTCGATGGAAAAAGCGATATCGGTAAGCTCAACCGCAATCACTGTGCGCCAGAAGCCTGCCTGCGCCTTCGGAGGGCCGTGATAGGCGTCCTCCATCGAGACGAAGAACATGTGACGCATTGAGAGGTAGAGCAGATATCCCCCTCCGAGCAGTTTGAAAATCCACAGGTCCATAAGGTAGGCGGCGAAGACGACGGCAAGAGCGCGAAAGACGAACGCCCCTACAATGCCGTACAAAAGAGCCTTCTTCTGCTGGTGGCAGGGGAGCTCGCGGACCAGGATCGCGAGCACGAGGGCGTTGTCTACCGACAAAATGCCTTCGACCATCGCAAGGGTGAACACCGTGAGCAGATCAACGGGCGCAAGCGCGGCGAACTCGGCTCCAACCCTTCCAAGCATATCTAATTCCATCAAAGCCTCCGGTAACCAGAAAATTTAAACACGACAAAATTTCTGCCGCGAAAGTGAATGTTAGCTCTTATCAGGACGAGAAGAAACGATAAAAAACCGGATTTTCCGCCGTTTCAAAGGGGCGGTGTTGAAAACCTGTTGATACATTAAAACTCGGTTTGAAAACTTTAGAGAAAAACGAGCGCTAATTACAAGTTGCCGTAATTACTGGATTATTTTATTGCACATTTTGTGTGCACTGCCCGGTATTCTCCTGTTTTTCCATATCCGCTGCCGCGCCCTGAAAGTTTTCGGCAGGTTTTCCACAATCGCCTGTGGAGACCTCCGGACAAGGCGCACCCGATACATGCCCGGGCTTGTGAAAGTTATTATAAAGACTGTATAAACCAAAATCAGACTCTTTCAAGGACCGTGGCCCTCCTCTGGGGGCCTCCGGGGGTGACGAAATCCGCCACAAAAGGCTATTTCAAAATCGTCCGGTATTTGTCATAATCCCCTGGTCTTTATGAGGGTTGCCGCCCCCATGAAAAAGCGGCTTTCGCTGATGAAATTAATCGCGGTCATTTCAGGCGCAACAACAAGCGCTTTTGCCCGGTATATATCGGGCGGTTCTATTGCGTCCGGGGTTCGCGGCGGTTATCCTTGGAAAGCCCTGACGATCACTCTCACCGGATGCCTTTTGATTGGCCTTCTTTGGGGACTGAGCGAAAGAAGCGGATGGTCTCCCGCGGCCCGCTCTTTCGTCTTCATCGGGATCCTTGGCTCTTACGCGACATTCAGTTCATTCGGGCTAGAGACGCTGCAACTTCTCCGCGAGGGACCATACCGGAGCCTGCCTTGCGTATCTCCTTGCCTCGAATACACGCGGCATCGCCCTTGTGTGGCCGGGCATGTCTCTGGTTAAACTTTTTCACGGCAGCCGGCGAGCCGGCTCAGGTTTTTTTGAGGAACCGGAATTGAAGATCAAGTTTTTAGCGCTGCTTTCACTTTTGCTTTTACCCCTGTCCGCGATGGCCGAAGAGCTCAGGACCGTTCCTTCTCTCGACGCCTACGTAGGTGCGGAGGGCTGCAAGGTCTGCCACCAGGACAAGTACGACGGGTGGAAAAAGACCTTCCATTCCACCGCCGTCAGGGACGCGAAGGCGGAGCCCTCGGCCATTCTCGGCGACTTTTCGGTGGAGGGGCTCGGTTTCAAAAAAGAAGAGGTTGAGTTCACCATCGGCGCCCACTGGAACCAGCGCTATATGAAGAAAATCGACAACGATTTCTACATACTGCCGAAATCGTGGTCGATCTCAAGCCGCCGTTGGGAGCCTTACAACGTCTGGGGCTGGAAGAAGATGCCCTACTCCAAATTCTGCATCGGCTGCCACGTAACGCGCTACGACCCGAAGGACGGCTCTTTCGTCGAGCATAAGATAGGCTGCGAATCGTGCCACGGACCCGGCAAGGGTCACGCCGAAACCGAGGGAAAGGGGCAGATAGTCAACCCCTCCAAGCTCGGCGGAGTCGAGATGGAGATGATCTGCGCCTCCTGCCACGTTCGCGGCAAGGACCCTTCCGGCGAATTCCAGTTTCCGATCGGCTACTATCCGGGGCGAAACCTTGCCGACTACTACATTCCCGCCAAACTCGAACCGGGGGAGCCCATCTCCGACTCCCTCCTGCGCCAGTTCCGCCAGTGGTGGGGCAACGCGGGCACGGAGGTCGCCGAGTGCGAGGTCTGCGGCCTCTACGGAAACGACGATTCCGGAAAGGCCAAGGCGAAGACCAAATCCCAGACGGAGTACTGCATGGGCTGCCACAAGTTCGGCGACAAGTTTTACGAGCACACGAACCACGCCAAGGAGACCAAATTCGACTGCCTCGACTGCCACAAGAAGGTCAGCGTGGTCACCGAGGACGACGCGGATGACAACGTCCACTCGATCTCCTACTTCCTTGTCCACAAGAAGACCTGTTACGACAAGGACTACACCAAAGCCTGCGTCATCTGCCATACGACCTGGAGCATAGACAAGGCCAAGGAACAGCTCTCTTCTTGGAAGGGCAGGGAGAAAGTCCACGACTGATAGCGTTACCGAAAACCATAAAAAGGGCTTCCCCCGGGGGAGCCCTTTTTTATTGGAATTCACCGGTAACTTATCGGCTATTTTGAACGTAGTAAAATACGGCGTGTGCCCGTTAGCCGCATCTTGGCGGCCGAGGGCGCTCTTGGGTGGGATGAGGGGAAGGGCGACAACCGGGGCTACCGCTGTAATCCTGTTTATAGCAGGGTTGCCGTTGTTTTTTTCAAAACTCATCTCTTTTTTTCTGCCGCCTTTAAAAAGAATCACCGAGCGCTATGAAACCGAAGGCACCCCTCTTTCGGCCCTGACGATAGCCGTCTTCGGCCTCCTTCCCCTTTTAGGGGCTCTGGAACTGCTCGATTCCACGGAATGCGACATCGCGGCCGTCTTCATGTACACCGCCCTCATCCTCGTCGCTTTCGCCTCTCTTCTTCTGCGTTATGACTTTATCGCCTCCTCAAAAGACGGCTGAAAGCTCCAAAATAAAAACGCCGCGTGCTATAATTCCTTCGCAAAAACGAACGGAGGACAGCCATGCTAAGAAGAGCGCTTTTGCTCGTTATTATCCTTTCGGCGGCGGATGCTTTCGGAGCGGACACCCCCTCTCTCGACAACCCGAAAGAGCGCTATATTAAAAACGTCACCCAGCTCACCGGCGAAGGGGACAACGGGGAGGCCTATTTCAGCTGGGACAGCTCGATGCTGATCTGGCAGTCGAACCGCGGGGGCCGCGGCTGCGACAAGATATGGACGATGAAGGCTGACGGCTCCGAAAAGAAGATGGTCAGCCCCGACCACGGCGCCAACACCTGCTCCTTTTTCCTGCCCGGCGACAAGAAAATCGTCTACGGTTCGACGGCGCACCTGCCGGAGGACTGCCCCCCCAAGCCCGACCTCCCCGGCAAGCACATGGTCTGGGCGCTCTTCCCCTACGACATCTTCATCGCCGACGCCGACGGCGGCAACCCCAAAGACCTCACCGCCGACAATCCCGAATACGACGCGGAGCCGATAGTCTCCAGCGACGGCAAAAAGATCGTCTTCGGCTCCAAACGCGGAGGCGACTTCGACATCTACACGATGGACGCGGACGGCGGAAACGTCAAAAAACTCACCGACACCTACGGCTACGACGGCGGGCCGTGGTTCTCACCCGACGGCAAGAAGATAGTCTGGCGCGCCTGGCACCCGCAGACCCCCGAGGAAAAGGCGCAGTGGAAAGACTGCATGGACTTCAACTACATCTTTCCGATGCGGCTCGACATCTGGCTGATGGACGCCGACGGCTCGAACAAGGTGAGGCTGACCGACAACGGCGCGACGAACTGGTCGCCCTCCTGGCACCCCGACGGCAAGAGGATAATCTTCAGCTCGAACATGGACGACTGGCGGGCGGACATAGGAAAATTCGGCCACAATTTCGAGCTTTACCTGATGAACGCCGACGGAACCAACCTCAAAAGGCTCACCTACAACGACACCTTCGACTCCTTCCCGATGTTCTCCCCCGACGGAAAAAAGCTCTCCTTCTGCTCGAACAGGAATCCGCAGAAGCCGAGAGCGACCGACGTGTTCATCGCCGACTGGAGGGAGTAGCACTTCCGGCTTCCTCTTTCGGCGAATGGCTGCGTCGTTTCTCGGGCGCGGGTCTTGGCGTATTACGCGATACTGCCTTCGACCACGCGCCCTGCGGACTCCTTGCCCTTCGCCAAAATAGTTTGCCGGATTGAAAAGCGCTTCTCATCTGGCTCTCGCGACGTTTTTCCGTAGCCGTATGGTTATCTTATAATAGCCGTCACTCCCGCGCCCAGGCCTCGCCCCGGCGCGGTTTTTCCGTTCCCGGCGAGGAATCCCGCAGCGAAAAGGCGAAGCAGTAGCGGCGCTACGGCGAGCCCTTGAGCGAGGACATGACGACGCCGGGGGCGGAAAAACCGCGCCGGAAAAAATAATTAAAACCTTTGTAATCTTTTTTAAGGAGATAGCGTCTAAACAAATGAAGGAACAATAAACCTTCCCTGTTTTAGCCCGCCCGCGCCCTCCTGCGGAGCGGGCATTTTTTTGCCCTGATTTCGCGGAACCTTGCCTTTTCACCGCAAACGATTGACGAAAAACCGAAACGGCGCGACAATCTCTTGGTTCGCGGGCGATTTTCTTCAAAGCTGGGGAAAGGGGGCGAAAAAAGATGTGGGTGAGCTTTCTGGTCTCCTTCGGGGGAGTCGCCGCCCTCGCCTCCGCCGCAGCGGCGTACCTTCTCGCCAGAGGGCGCGACGCCCCGCGCTTCTGGCCCGTTGCCTTTCTTCTCCTCTCGCTGAGGTATCTGACGGGAATCCTCTCCCTTAACTTTTATTCCTCGCTGCCTGCGGGGCTTCTCCAGACTCTCGGCGCGCTCGCCCTTCTTTTTTTCGCGCTCGGAAACCGGAGGTTTCAGGGCGTCAAACCCTCTCCCGTTTTCCTTGCGCTCCCCGCCGCGCTGGTCCTGTGGGGAATCGCAGCAAACCTGTTGGGGCTCTCCCCCTCCGCCTCCTCCCTTCCCGTTTACCTCTGTGCGTTTATCGTCTCCGCGAGCGGTTTTTTGCCTTCCCCGAAAGGGGGAGCCGGAAGCTCTCTTGTCATCCGGTGCGACGGACTGACCGCCGCGCTGTCACTCCTCGGCCTTGGACAGCGCTTCATTACGGGATGGGACGGCGCGCTGATTTTTATCGTCACCGGAGGCTACCTCTGCCTCGGCTTTCTCATCTTTCGCGCAGTGGGCGAAAGGGCGGCGGCAAAGCTGCTTTCGAGCGCGGAGGCTTCTCCTTCCGGGGTGCTGCTGGCGGATTTCGGAATGAGGGTGGTCTTCGCGAGCGGCGGCTTTTGCCGGGCGACGGGAAAAGAGCCCGATGAAATTCTGGGAGCGCCGGCCGCCGGGCTTTTTTCAGGCAAAGACCGCGAAAAATTTTCGGAGTGGGTCTCCGGGGGGCGGGGCGGCGCCCTTACTCTGGAAAAAGAGGGCGGGAAGACCCTCCGGCTGAGCGTCGCCGACTCCTTTTACGGCTACTTTTTCTTCCTTAACGTAAACGGCGAGGGAAACACCCGGAAAATAAGGGAGGAGCTGGAGGGGGACGCTTCCCTCGTCATCGACCCGGAGAGCGGGCTTGTCCTCTCCGCGAACAGGGAGGCCCAAAAACTCTTCGGCCTCGGTAGCGAGGAGCTTCTCTCCAGAACATTCTGGAGTTTCGCCAGGGCGGGAGGGTCGGGCGAGTTGCGGGAATCGGTGGCGGGATTTACAGAGGGGACCCCGCCCTTCAGGTCGGTTTTTTCAGGGAAGTCGGGCGAGTTTGAAGGTCTCGTCAGGGCTGTCTGGATAAAGACGGCCTCCGGGGAAGCCCTCAGGGTGGTTATCGGCGGGGTAAGGCAAAAGGGATTTTTTTCGGAGGAGATATACGCGGCGGGGGTCGCCCACGACCTCGGGAACATCCTCCAGACCATCGTGGCCTGCTGCGACGAGGCTCAGGGGCAAAAAGACGAAGAAGCCCTTTATGCAGCGAGGGAAGCGGCCCTCCGGGGCGGGGAAATCGCAAGGCGGCTTTCAAAACCCGGCAACGGCGCAAAGGGCGAAAAGAGTGCGGTTTCACTTTCCGCACTCCTCCCCGCCGTCGCTAAAATTCAAAAAAAGGCGCTTCCGGGAAATGTCGCCCTCGAACTTTCCCTGGCGGAAAGCCTCCCTCCGGTAGCCGCCGACGGCTGCCACCTCGAACAGGTAATCATAAACCTGCTCCTTAACGCCCGCGACGCCCTCGGCGATAAAGAAGGCGGCGTCATAAGGGTCGAAGCGGCAAAGAGCGGGAGCGGGGTGTCGCTACGGGTCTTTGACAACGGCCCCGGCGTACCGCCGGGGGAGCGGGAGAGGATTTTCGAGCCCTTTTACACCACGAAACCCTCCGGCAAGGGTAGCGGGCTCGGGCTGGCGGTATCCAGAGTCCTCATCGAGCGGTGCGGCGGAACCCTTTCGCTCCTTCCCTCACCCTCCGGCACGCGCTTCGAGATAATCCTTCCCAGGCTTCGCGACAGCATCATCGTCGTCGATCCCGATCCTGTCGTACGCGCCCGCGTGAGCGACCTCGCCCTCCAAAGCGGTCTTAACGCCCTGCACTTCGTAGACGCGGAATCCGCGCTCGGGGAATTTTCAAAAAGCGGCGAAAACGTCTGCGGAGTGGTCACCGAGCTTCTGCTTCCGGGAGCGGGCGGGCGAAAGGTGATTGAGGCCGTGAAGGAACTTTCGCCAGAGTGCCGGATTCTCGTCCTCAGTTCCTGCGCCCTCGAAGAAGCCAGAGCTGGCGCGCTCGCCCTAGGCGCAAACGGTTTTCTCGAAAAGCCCCTTCCCGAAGCGGCGATTCTGAATTGGCTCTCCTCCCTCAATTGACACTTAAAATTTGAGACTTATGTTTATTCGTGCGCGGCACAGGCGACCTGCGCTTACACCGGGGCGAAAAGCCTCTTTGCTTTTTGTGGACGGCTAAAGAGCTATGGACGAACCCAAAAACGGCGGCTACCCCGGAGAAGCGCAAAAAGAAATTCCGGGGTGGCGCGAAGCGGCAAGCGCGGGGGATTCAAAGGGCGCCGTCTGGTCGCTCGTGCTCAAGGCCAGAGGAATACCTCACCGCATGCGCAGGCTCGGGCAAATTACCTCTATTTACGTCCTGCCCTCCGACATAGCCCGCGCCGAAAGGGAGATAGCCCTCTACGAAAAGGAAAACCTGGACTGGCCTCCCCCCGCCCTCCCCGCCGACGAAAAGCCCGCCGGGGACGAGCTTCTCTTCTCTGTGGCGGTGATGAGCGGCCTTGCGGTATTTCACGACCTCACCACCAAGCCTGTCTTTTCGCACCTCAGGGAGGCGGGCCGGGTCAGCGCCCTCAAGATATTCCTCTACGGAGAGTGGTGGAGGTCGGTGACCGCCCTCACCCTTCACTCCGGCTTCCAGCACCTCGGCGCGAACGCGCTGACCGGGGCTTTTTTTCTCGCCTGGCTCAGCAGGGAGGCGGGGATAGGCGTGGGATTTTTGTTCCTTCTCCTCGCCGGGGGGCTCGGGAACCTCCTCACCGTCTTCATCGAGGGCATGCCCCACTCCAGCATCGGCCTTTCCACCGCTGTCTTCGGCCTCATAGGCGGCCTTTGCGCCTTCGCCGCGCGAAGGAGAAATACGATCTCCTGGCGGCGCTGGCTGGCCCCTCTGGGGGCGGGCGCGGCCCTCCTCTCGATGATCGGCGGCCCCGGCGAAAACGTGGATTTCACGGCCCACATCGCCGGTCTTCTCTGCGGTTTTCTCCTGGGGCTACCCCTCGAACAGGTTTCAGGAAAGAATTTCTACCGGTCGCGCTGGCTGCAGCCCCTTGCGGGGCTTGCGGGATTGGCGCTCCTCACGGGCTCCTGGGCGCTCGCCTTCCTCTCAAAGTAAATCCCCCTAATTTTTTCCTGAAACGCTCACTCCTAGCTGATAGAATCTCTCCCTGAAATGACCGCTTCGGCCCGTTTTCGGGAGAGAACATGTCTCTTAGAAATATCCTCGTAATTCTTCTGCTTTTTCTGACGCCCGCCTTTTCGTTCGCAGGCGAGGGAGAAGACGCGCTTTCAAAGGGAAAGAACCGCCTTTTAGAGGGCGATTTCATCCTGGCCGAGGAGTATTTCGATCAGGCGGTGAAGATTGAGCCGCGCCTCAACGAAGAAGTCGGCGCTCTCTGGTTCGGGGAAGCCGAACTGAGGATTTCCAAAGGCGAATTCGACTCCGCCTCCGCGATGTTCTCAAAAGCGGTCTACTTCAACGGCGATCTCGCGCCGCGCGCGGGGGAGGCGCTTCTGGCGGCGGGAGCGGTGGTATCCGAAGAAAACGCGCGGATGAGGCTGGCGCACCGGGCCATACCCTTTTCGGGAGCTGGGGCCGTTCTCGCCTCCTCCCTCGGCTGGTACGAGAAGAGATTCGGTCCGGCGAAAAAAGTCGTGATTGAAAACCCCGGCTGGGTGACCCTCGGCGAGGTTGGGACGGGCGACACCCTCCGCTACCTCTCGGAGTTCCCCTTTCTGGAGCAGAACGGGGATATGATGAGGATAATGCCCGAGGCGGTCGAACGGGCGATGGAGCTTCGCTTCGATTCGGCACCCTCGGAGCTTATGGTATCCCGGCAGAAGGAACCCGCCACGGTTTACCTCTGGATAATCCCGGCGGGCAAGCCCCCGACGAACGGAGAGATGGCTAAATGAGGCTTTGCATGGCGCTTTTAATCGCTTTTCTCGCAGCGGCACCGGCCTCGCTCGCCGGTCAGAAAATTTCAGAAGCGGTGAACCACGAGCTTGCGGTCTCGCTTTCGCCCGAAACGCGCTCGCTCGGCGTAAAAGACACAGTCACCCTTCCCGAAGGGAGCGTCGAATTCGTCTTCCGGCTACACGAAGGGCTCGACCCGAAAGCCTACGGAGCCGCTCTGGAACAACTCCCCGAAAGTGGAGGGCCGCAGTGGGCAAAGGCTTACCGCGCCGTGCCGGAGAAGGGTAAAAACTCTTTCACCATCGAGTATTCGGGGGTGATCTTTCACGAGCTGGAACCCGTGGGGAAGGAATACGCCCGGGGGTTCAATTCGACGCCGGGAATCATCAGCAGTGAGGGGGTCGTTCTCTCCTCCTCGTCTTTCTGGTACCCCGTGACCGGCGAGGAATCGCTTTCCACCTTCACCATGACCGTCACCCTCCCAAAGGGGTGGGACGCAGTGAGTCAGGGGGAGCGGCGCGAGGGGGGGAAGGGCGAGGGGGGGAAGGGCGAGGTCGTCTGGGACTCGAGGAGCGCCCAGAACGACATCTGGCTCATCAGCGCCCCCTTCAAAAGGTACGTCCAAAAGGGAAAGGGAGTTCTCGCGGAAGCGTACCTGCGCGAACCGGACGACGCGCTCGCCCAGAAATACCTCGACGCGACCATCCAGTACGTGACGATGTACGAAGCCCTGATAGGCTCCTACCCCTTCTCGAAATTCGCGCTGGTGGAGAATTTCTGGGAGACCGGCTTCGGCATGCCCTCCTTCACCCTCCTCGGCCCGAAGATAATCCGCTTCCCCTTCATACTTCGCACCTCCTATCCCCACGAGATACTGCACAACTGGTGGGGAAACAGCGTCTACGCGGATTACGCCACCGGCAACTGGTCGGAGGGGCTGACGGCCTACCTCGCCGACCACCTCCTTAGGGAACAGGCAGGGCAGGGCCACGAGTACAGGGAATCGACCCTGCAAAAATACGCCGATTACGTCGCCGGTGAGGCCGACGCACCCCTCACCTCCTTCGTCTCCCGCCACGGCTCGGCCTCCGAAGCGCTCGGCTACGGTAAGGCGCTGATGGTCTTTCACATGCTCCGGCGGGAGCTGGGGGACGACGCTTTTCGCAAGGGGCTTGGAACCTTTTACGAGGAAAACAAGTGGCAAAGCGCCTCCTGGGAAGACCTTCGCGCGGCCTTTGAAAAGGTCTCGCAAAAGGAGCTGGGGTGGTTTTTCGACCAGTGGGTGAAGGAAACCGGCGCTCTCTCCATGAAACTGTCGGGAACCTCTTATTCCGGCGGAAAGCTCCGGGGAACGATCGAGCAAGTGCAGGGCGGCAAGAATTACATAGTCACCGTGCCCGTGCAGATAACTCTCGAAGACGGCTCGACCGAGCTGAAACAGCTTCGTCTGGAGGGGGACAAGCTCTCCTTCGAGTTCGAGCTTCCCAATCCCCCCCTCCGGGTAGACGTTGACCCGGAGTTCGACCTCTTCCGCCTTCTCGACGCAAGCGAGACCCCGCCCGCGCTTTCGGGGGTCTTCGGCTACCCGAAGGTGCTGATGGTCCTTCCCTCGAAGGCGGAGGAAAAGCTGCTTTCGGCCTATCGAAAACTCGCCGAAAACTGGGCGTCCTCGGGGGAGTCGGAGATTAAAGTGACGCTGGACTCGGAAATCGAAAAACTACCCGGCGACAGGGCGGTCTGGGTCCTCGGGTGGGAGAACAACTTCTTCGGGGAATTCAGAAAGGCGATTTCAACCTACCCGGCGGTATTTTCGGATAGCGCAACAGACCTTGAGCGCTCCACCGTAGAGCGGGCGGGACATTCCGTAGTCGTAACCGGGCGAAATCCGGACAATCCCAAGGCCCCTGTCGCCTTTCTCGCCGCCGACGGGCCGGAGCCGCTCGACGGCCTCACCCGCAAGCTCCCCCACTACAACAAGTACAGCTACCTCGGCTTCGAGGGGCAAGAGCCCGCCAACATCGTCAAGGGACGCTGGCCCGCCGTGGGCTCGCCGCTGACCTTTTACCTCACCCCCCTGTCCGAGCGCGGAAAGCTGCCGAAAACCAGGCCTCTCGCGGACCTTCCCCCGGTTTTCTCCGGCGAAAGGATGCAAAAGACAATCGAAAAGCTCTCCTCGGACGAGATGGAGGGGCGGGGCGCGGGGACGAAGGGGGTTTCGCTCGCCGCGGGGCTCCTCGCGGAGGAACTGAAAAAGGAGGGGTTGGCTCCGGCCTTCCCGGAGGGATACTTTCAGGAATTCAGAATGAAGGGACCGGAGGGCGCTACGGTGACGCTCCAAAACGTCGCGGCGATGGTTCCCGGCTCGAATCCCGCCTACGCCGGGCAAAGCGTGGTGGTGGGAGCCCATTACGACCATCTGGGATTCGGCTGGCCGGAGGCGAAGAAAGGCAACGAGGGAAAGCTCCATCCGGGGGCCGACGACAACGCTTCCGGGGTCGCCGTCCTTCTCGAACTGGCACGCTATTTCGCGAAAAGCTCGCCCGAAAGGGCGCTTGTCTTCGTCCTTTTCTCAGGCGAGGAGGCCGGAAGGGCGGGCTCTCTCCACTATCTCTCGGCTCCGAACTCTTTCCCGCCGGAAAAGACTATCGGAATGGTCAATCTCGACACCGTGGGGCGTCTTGGAGACGGCAAACTCCTCGCCCTCGGGGCCGGGTCGGCCAGGGAATGGGTGCATATCTTCAACGGAGCCGCTTTCGTGACGGGGGCGAAGGTCGAATCCGTCTCGAAAGATTTCGGCTCAAGCGATCAGGCCTCCTTCATCGAAAAGGGGATTCCCGCAGTTCAGCTCTTCACCGGAGCCCACCCGGATTACCATTCCCCGGCGGATACCCCTGAAAAGATCGACCCGGAGGGCCTCGCCGCCGTCGCCGCCGTCGCGAAAGAGGCTGTGGAATACCTTTCGGCGAGGGAGACACCGCTGACTTCCACTCTGGCCGGAGCGTCCCGGCCTTCAGCCGCCCCGTCCCACCCCGGACAGCCGGGGGGGAGCAGAAAGGTCAGCATAGGCATCATCCCCGATTTTTCCTGGGAGGGCGAAGGGGTAAAGGTCTCCTCTGTCGCCGAGGGTTCGCCCGCGCAGGGCGCGGGGATTGAGGCCGGAGACGTGATAACCGCCGTAGGCGGCGAGAAGGCCGCCGACCTGAAGGGCTACTCCGAGCTACTCAGGAAGCAAAAGCCCGGAGATACCGTAAAGCTGACCTGGAAACGGGGAGAGAGCGAGATGTCGGCCGAGGTGAAGGTGCAGGAGAGGTAGTCCGGTGCCTATCACTCTGTTGTATTTGTAGCTGTAAAAACACCTTCGAGCACAAGAGCAAAAAAATCTCTGCTCGTGTGCGAGCCTTCTTTTCGTTCCCCACGCCCTCCGGCGCCAGCGAGTGAGAGAGCGAGGGTGTTCCGAGCGCGCCATGAGCCCGTGGCGATTTGCGCGCTCGCCGAGCGACGAACGAGCGCTTTGGCGCAAAGGGGGCGCGCCTTTCCTTTCCCCCATTTCCTTTGGGCGGTCAAAGGAAATGGGGTCCGGGGCGCGGGGCGGGATTAGCCCCGCAATTATAGAATTACATTAGGTTTTTTTATTAGGTGGGCCGAGCCCACCCTACATGGCTGAAGATCAAATGCCAAGCATTTCAGCGTGCGAATCACGGGACAATTTATTGAACCGGTTCATGCTCTCGATAATTTCGTCAACATTAACATGTTTTGCCTTTAGTGAATTGCTGACGAGGTCTAGACACTCTTTTGCGGCAACTACCGCTACCTGTCCTGTCTTCGGAGCAAAAACCAAACACCTTCGTATTCGCACTGAGAGTTCGGTTATCTGTATATGCAATTGCTCCACCTCTTTTGTCAATTCAATTGCCGAACTACCGTTCTTGTCTGGAAGACCGGGGAAACGGCATATAAGAGCCAAATTGCGTTCATTTGCACGAAGAAAATCCTGGCAGCAGTTAAAGAACTGCTCCGCCCATTTCGTGCGGAAATCAGATTGCCTCGAAGCCTCAGCCCTGATGCCCTCCAAACGCCTATGAAAGTAAACTCCAAATCCAATGACTAAAAGAGGGGTCAATATGCTCAAAATGGTTGCTATGTCGCTTAGCCAAGAATTTCCTGTCATAAAGCGCCTCTTTTCTTTGTTTTCGCGATTAAAATATTTATAGCCGCCTCTATGCCGCCAACAACCTCTTGACCTTCAACTCTCCCCTCTTTTTCTCCGCCTGCCACAAATCGTACTGCATCTGCTGGGTGAGCCAGCTTTCGGCGGTAGTGTCGAAGGCGATGGAGAGGCGCACGGCCATTTCGGGGCTTATGCCCGCGTGTCCGTTGAGAAGTTCGGAAAGGGCCTTGCGGGAAACGCCAAGGGATTTAGCGGCCTCGGTTACGGTGATGCCGAGGGGGTTAAGGCACAGTTCCCGGATCACCTCGCCGGGATGAGGGGGATTTTGGGTCATGTCAGCCTCCTAAGGCAATATTATCTACACTTTGGCTAGCTGTAAACAAACTACCTTCGAGCCGATAAGAGAAAAATTTACTCCTCTTATCGGCGAGCTTTCTTTTCGTTCCCCTTCGGGGCCCGTACGCGGCGCAACGAGTGGAGGCGTCGGGCCGGCGCGGGGTCTTAGCGAAGCGACAGCGGAGCGAGTGCCCCGTACGGCCCAGCCGGAACGAAGTGGTCGCGCTTTTTATAGCGCGAGCGACGGGTCCGGGCCGATTTCTTGGGCACTTCTTTCTAAAAGAAGTGCCAGGGGGAGCGGGGCAGAGCCCCGCAAGTATAGAATTACACTAATGTTTTGTTGGGTTTCGCTTCGCTCAACCACAACCTACATTTGCTGGCAAAACGCCAAAAGCCGAAAGCCGTCAGAAAGCGCCTACCCCCAGAGAATCTCGCGGGAGTCGAAAACAGGTCCTTCCTTGCAAACGCGAAGATTCGCACCATTCCTTCCCTTTACCACGCATCCGAGGCAAGCCCCGACTCCACATGCCATGTGGGATTCGAGGGAGACTTCGCAGGGTACGGATTCCGCTTCGCAGATGCGGGCGAGGGCGGCGAGCATGGGGACGGGGCCGCAGGCGTGGACGCTCATTTTCGTCTTGTCCCTGGCCTCGATCTCCCTAAGCAGAAGTTCGGTGACGAGGCCGGTTTCTCCGAGGCTCCCGTCTTCGGTGGAGTAGAGGGCGGGGACGTTGATGCAGGAGAATTCGCCGTGGCAGAGGATGTCGCGGTCTGTTCTGCCTCCGAGGAGAAGCTTGGGCCGAAACCCCCTCGCGAGGCAGTCTTCCGCCAGGTAGAGAAGGGGGGCGACGCCGATGCCTCCGCCGATGAGGAGGGGATATTCCCGTTCGACCTTGAAGCCCTTGCCGAGGGGGGCGAGGATGTCTAGCGTGTCTCCCGCCTTTTGTCCGGCGAGTATCTTCGTCCCGAGACCCTTTTCCCGGAAGAGAAATTCAAGCTCGCCGCCGCCGTGGCGGTGAATGGAGAGCGGGCGGCGAAGGAGAGGGTCAACCGGATTCACCCCTCCCATCCCTCCCCTCACCCTCAGCATGGCGAACTGCCCCGGCGCGGGATCGCACTTAAAATCGGGGCGAACCGCAAGGCGGTGGTAGCCGCCGCCAAGGTTTTCGGTGCGCGTCACCCGGCAGGTGGTGAGAAACCCCTGTGCGCTCAACGCCTACTTCTCCAGGCGCTTGTAGTAGTCCTGAAGGGGCGTGACTGTCATCTCGGTCTTGCGCGTCGAGCGGATGGCGCTCACGGCTGCGCGCGCGCCGGCCATGGTGGTGAAGTAGGGTATCTGGTACTCCAGAATGGCCCTGCGGATCTTGTAGGAGTCGTCCCGCGCCTTGGTGCCGAGGATGGTGTTGATTATGAGCGAGGCCTCGCCGTTGACTATCGCGTCCACGACGTGGGGGCGCCCTTCGGCGATCTTCTTTATCTCGCGCACCTCTATACCCGCCGCGCGCATGCTGGCGGCCGTGCCCTTCGTTGCCATTATTTTGAGGCCGTCCTCGACGAGACGCCTGGCGAGCTGCACGGCGTCATTCTTGTCTTCGTCCTTGACGGAGATGAAGACAGCGCCGGAGAGGGGAAGGCGGTTGCCCGCCGCTATCTGGCTCTTGAGGTAGGCCATGCCGAAATCGTTGTCTATGCCCATCACCTCGCCGGTGGAGCGCATCTCGGGGGAGAGGATGGGGTCTACGCCGGGGAACTTGATGAAGGGGAAGACAGCCTCCTTCACCGAGACGTAGGGAGGAATTATCTCTTTTGTGAAGCCCGCCTGCGCCAGGGTCTTGCCGCTCATGACGCGGGCGGCGATCTTGGCGAGCTGCGCGCCGGTGGCCTTTGAGACGAAGGGGACGGTGCGGCTGGCGCGCGGGTTGACTTCGAGGACGTAGATCACGTCGCCCTGTATGGCGAACTGTACGTTCATGAGGCCGACGACGCCGAGGCCGAGGGCCATCTTTGCCGTCTGCTCCCGTATCTCGTCCACCAGCTCCTTTGAGAGGCTGTAAGGCGGCAGCGAGCAGGCGGAATCGCCGGAATGTATTCCGGCCTCCTCTATGTGCTCCATCACGCCGCCTATGACCACGGTCTTGCCGTCGCACACCGCGTCAACGTCAACCTCTATCGCGTCGCGCAGGAACTTGTCGATGAGGACGGGATGCTCGGGGGATACGTCCACCGCCTCGGCCATGTAGGTGCGAAGACTCTTCTCCTCGTAAACTATCTCCATCGCCCTGCCGCCGAGCACGTAGGAGGGGCGGACTACGACGGGGTAGCCGATAACCTTCGCGCTGGCTATGGCCTCCTCGATGCTGCGCACTATGCCGTTTTTGGGCTGGCGAAGGCCGAGGTCGTTCAGCAGCTTCTGGAAGCGCTCGCGGTCTTCCGCCACGTCGATGGCGTCGGGCGAGGTGCCGATGATGGGGACTCCCGCGGCCTCCAGCGCCTTTGTCAGCTTCAGCGGGGTCTGCCCGCCGAACTGGACGATTACGCCCCACGGCTTTTCCACGTCTACTATGTTCATGACGTGCTCGAAGGTGAGGGGCTCGAAGTAGAGGCGGTCGGAGGTGTCGTAGTCGGTCGAAACGGTCTCGGGGTTGCAGTTGACCATTATCGTCTCGAAGCCGTCCTCGCGCAGGGCCTGTACGCCGTGGACGCAGCAGTAGTCGAACTCTATCCCCTGCCCTATGCGGTTGGGGCCGCCGCCGAGGATGATGACCTTCTTTTTGTCCGTGGGGGAGGCCTCGCACTCGCTCTCGTAGGTGGAGTAGAGGTAGGGAGTCTTGGCGAAGAACTCCGCGCCGCAGGTATCCACCCGCTTGAAGACCGGAATTATGGAAAACTCGCGCCGGAGCCCGGATATTTCGCTCTCGGAGACGCCGAGAAGCTGACCGATGCGGATGTCGGAGAAGCCCCACTCCTTCGCCTTTCGCAGCAGCGCGGGGGTGAGCTTTTCCTTCGCGCCGCGAAAACCCTTCAGCTCGCCCTCAAAATTGATGAGCTGCTCCATGTTCTCCAAAAACCACGGGTCGATGCCGGAGAGGTCGTAAATCTCCTTAATGGTGAACCCCTGCCGGAGGGCGTCGCCGATGAACCAGATCCGCTCCCAGTTGGGCACCCGTATCTTCTCGCGGAGAAGGTCAAAACGGTCTTCTTCCGGCAAATGGGCGTACTTGCCCATGCGGGAGACGAGGCCGGGCATTCCCTTCTCCATGCTGGAGATAGCCTTCTGGAAGGATTCCTTGAAGGTCCTGCCTATTCCCATCGCCTCGCCGACCGATTTCATCTGGGTGGTGAGGGTGGAATCCGCGCCCTGAAACTTCTCGAAATCAAAGCGCGGAATCTTCGTCACCACGTAGTCGATGGTGGGCTCGAAGCAGGCGGGGGTCTCGCCGGTGATGTCGTTCATTATCTCGTCGAGGGTGTAGCCCACGGCGAGGAGGGCCGCGATCTTCGCTATCGGAAAGCCGGTGGCCTTGGAGGCCAGCGCCGAGGAGCGGCTGACGCGGGGGTTCATCTCAATTACGACGAGCCTGCCGGTATCGGGGCAAACGCCGAACTGTATGTTGGAGCCGCCGGTGTCTACGCCTATCTCGCGGATGATGGCGAGGGAGGCGTCGCGCATTATCTGGTATTCCTTGTCCGTGAGGGTCTGCGCCGGGGCGACGGTGATGGAATCGCCGGTATGGACGCCCATCGCGTCGAAATTCTCAATGGAGCAGATGATGACGACGTTGTCCTTCATGTCGCGCATCACTTCGAGCTCGAACTCCTTCCACCCGATTATCGACTCCTCGATGAGTATCTCCCTCACCGGCGACATGTCGAGCCCCCAGGAGACGAGCCTGTCGAATTCCTCCTTGTTGTAGGCTATGCCGCCGCCCATGCCGCCCAGCGTGTAGGAGGGGCGGATGATTGCGGGAAAGCCGATGTGCTCGACTATCCTCTGCGCCTCGGAGAGGTTGTGCGCGTAGCCGGATTTGGGAAGGTCGATACCTATCCGCTCCATCGCCTCCTTGAACTTGGCCCTGTCCTCCGCCTTCTGGATCGCAGGGAGCTTCGCGCCGATGAGCTCGACGTTGTACTTGTCGAGTATCCCCATCTTCGCCGCGTCCACCGCCGTGTTCAGCGCCGTCTGGCCGCCGAGGGTCGGGAGTATCGCGTCGGGCTTTTCGGCCTGGATTATCTTTTCCAGAACGTCCACCGTTATCGGCTCGACGTAGGTGCGGTGGGCCATCGTCGGGTCGGTCATTATGGTGGCCGGGTTGGAATTGAGGAGTATGACGGTGAAGCCGTCCTCCCGAAGCGCCTTGCAGGCCTGAGAGCCCGAGTAGTCGAACTCGCACGCCTGACCGATGACGATGGGCCCCGCGCCGATAATCAGTATCTTCTTGATGTCTGTTCTTCTAGGCATCTTATCTTTCCGCTAAGAGGTTTTGAAAAACTGCTGTGAACCAGTTTACTTCTTCTTGACCTCGGAAGCCGGATCAGACGCAGGCAAAGTATCTGCATGGCTACGCCTTCCGGCCCGTTTAGGACTGGATTATTTTATTCAGCGAAATCAAAATCATCCGTCCCGCCTTGCGCCAAAAAACGCGTTACCACCTCAATTATGGACACCTGCTGAGCATAACTCATCTCGCGGATCCGGGCGGAAAGAGCCTTGGTGTCAACTCCCCGTTTCTCGCCCGTTCCGTTCGGCTTGGAGTCGGCGACAAAGGCCCAGATAAAGCGGGCAGGATCGTTGCCTCTGTTGTCAGTATCGAGTATCGACTCGTTAAGCACATCGCAAAGGAGCATCCACTCGCTGGTAGATAACTTCGGGCGCTCGTCTGCGGTGATGGCGGCGTAACGAGTGACAATGCTGTTTACCCGACCGCTAAGGCTGTCGCTTTTGCCGAGGATTCTAAGGGTATCCGGGGCCAGATAGATTGATTTTTTCGAGCCGGCCATTAAAATCTCCTTCGCGTGAGGGCGTAAACGATATCCAGTAGCGCCTGATGGTCGTCGAAAGCTCGTCTAACTACCAGTTCGTCTCGCTTCTCGCTAGACGTCTCCTTGTAACCGGATCTTCTCGCGACGTTTTTCTACATCTCCTAAAAATCCGGGCTATTTGCCCGCTTTTTCAATCATATCGGTGAAGCGCTTGAAAAGATAGGAGGCGTCGTGCGGGCCGGGGCTCGCCTCGGGGTGGTACTGGACGCTGAAAACCGGCATTTCGAGGTGCTCCATCCCCTCCACAGTGTTGTCGTTGAGATTCAGGTGCGAAACCCTGACCAGCTCGCCGTGGGGGCTGTTTTTGAGGCTCTCCATGTCCACCACGAAATTGTGGTTCTGGCTGGTTATCTCGACCTTTCCCGTTGTGAGGTCCTTTACCGGCTGGTTCGCGCCGTGGTGGCCGAATTTGAGCTTCCGGGTGACCGCTCCGAGCGCGATTCCGAGTATCTGGTTCCCGAGGCATATCCCGAAGATCGGCTTCTTGCCGAGGAGCTTTTGCACGTTTTCGGCGAGGTAGGGAACCGCCGCGGGGTCGCCGGGGCCGTTGGAGAGGAATATCCCGTCGGGATTCAGCGCGAGCACCTCTTCGGCGCTCGTAGAGGCCGGGACTACCGTTACCGCGCAGCCGACCGAGGTGAGCCGCCGGAGGATGTTGTACTTTATGCCGCAGTCGTAAGCGACGACGTTGTAGCGGGAGGAGCGGGGCCTGGTATACCCCTTTTCGAGGCTCCAGTCGCCGATCTCCCACTTGAAGGGGGTTTTGCAGGTCACTTCGCCGACGAGGTCGCGCCCCTCGATGGAGGGCGCGTTTCTGGCCTTCTCCACAAGGCTCTTGTGGTCGAGGTCGATGGTGGAGATGACCCCCATCTGGGCCCCGTAGTCGCGCAGGTGCTTTGTCAGGGAGCGCGTGTCTATCCCCTCGATGCCGAGGACTCCCGCCTTCAAGAGCCCCTCGTGAAGGGAGGTCTTGGCTCGCCAGTTGGAGGGGGTTTTCCACGCCTCCTTGACTATGAAACCCTCGACCTGAATGCCCGAGGACTCGAAATCCTCGTCGTTGAGGCCGTAGTTTCCTATCTCGGTATAAGTCATGGCAACCATCTGCCCCTTGTAGGAGGGGTCGGACAGCACTTCCTGATAACCGCTCATCGCGGTGTTGAAGACCACTTCGCCGACGGTTTCGCCCTTCGCGCCGAAGGATATCCCTTCGTAGACCGTCCCGTCCGCGAGGGCCAGAATCGCCTTATCCATCCAGAAATCTCCGCTATATGATATTATCGGCGGTTATCTCTCCATCGAGATACACAGTTTTGCCGCCGACGATCGTCCTTACCGTCTTTCCGGTCAATGTCATCCCCGCGAAGGGGCAGTTCCTCGCCTTCGATTTGAATTTTTCCGGCTCCACAAGCCACTTCGCCCCGAGGTCGGCGAGAACGATATCCGCCCTCGCGCCGGGGGAGAGGGTTCCCGAGGGGAGTCCGAGCGCCCTTGAAGGCCCGATGGTGAGCGCGCGGATTATCGTGGACAGCCCCGCCTTCCCCTCGCGCCAGAGCGAAAGGGCCAGGGCGAAGCTGGTTTCGAGCCCGATTACGCCGTTGTGGGCGGCCTCGAACTCTACCTCCTTTTCGTCCCTGCCGTGAGGGGCGTGGTCGGTCGCTATCGCGTCGATAACCCCCTCCGCAAGCGCCCTAGTGACCGCTTCGAGGTCTTCGCCCGCCCGAAGCGGCGGGTTCATCTTGTAAACCGAGTCGAAGGTCTTTACAAGCTCTTCCGTGAGGGTGAAATAATGAGGAGCGGTTTCCCCCGTCACCTTCACGCCGATGGCCTTGCCCCAGCGCAGAAGCTCCATCGACCCGGCGGTGGAGAGGTGGGCGAGGTGGAGTCTGGCCCCGGCGCGCCGCGCCAGCATTATGTCGCGGGCGGCCATTATCTCCTCGGCCTCCGAGGGAATGGCGGGCATCCCGAGAAGGGAGGAGACCGCCCCCTCGTTCATCGCCCCGCCCCGCGCCAGCTCCAGGTCCTCGCAGTGGCTTATCACCGTGAGGCCGAAGCCCTTCGCGTATTCCAGCGCCTTCCGCATGAGGAGGGAGGAGTCTACCGGCCTTCCGTCGTCGCTCACCGCGACGCACCCGGCCTGCCGCAGTTCCCCCATCTCGGCGAGCTCCTCGCCCTTTTGACCCTTCGATATCGCCCCCACCGGGTAGACCCGGCAGACGCCCTCCTCGCGGGCTTTTTCGAGAATATACCCGGTTATCGAGGCGTTGTCGTTAACCGGCAGGGTGTTGGGCATGCAGGCAACCGAGGTAAAGCCTCCCGCCGCCGCCGCCCTCGTGCCGGTTGCTATCGTCTCCTTGTACTCCTGACCCGGCTCGCGAAGGTGGACGTGAATGTCCACGAGGCCGGGGAAGAGGTGGAGCCCTCCGGCGTCGATGACCTCGGCTCCGGCCCTGTCCACGGATGGCGCGACCGCCTTTATAATCCCGTCTTCGACGCGGATTTCCATCACCGAATCCACGTCGTTCGCCGGGTCGATTACGTGAGCGCCCCTTATGACCGTTTTCATTTGAAGTCGCCTCCGGCCAGCATGTAGATAACCGCCATGCGCACCGCGACACCCGCCTCAACCTGGTCAAGTATAACCGAGCGGGGGCCGTCGGCCACGTCGGAAGAAAGCTCGACCCCCCTGTTTATCGGGCCGGGGTGCATCACTATGCAGTCTTTCGCGGTCATTTCGAGTTTACGCGGGGTGATACCGAAAAAAGTCGCGTATTCGCGGTTTGAGGGAAAGTTACCCCCCGTCTGGCGCTCCTTTTGTATCCGCAGGGCAATGACCACGTCAGCCCCCTCAAGAGCCTCCTCCAGCCGCGTCACCGCCCTCACCCCCAGCACCTCCGGCCTCGGCGGGAGCATAGTCGCGGGGCCGCAGATAGTCACCTTAGCCCCGAGCTTATTAAGGGCATTGATGTCCGAGCGGGCGACCCTGCTGTTGGCTATGTCGCCGATTATCGAGACCTTCTGCCCGGCTATCGCCCCCTTGCTCTTCCTTATGGTGAAGAGGTCGAGGAGCGCCTGCGTGGGGTGCTCGTGCCTGCCGTCGCCAGCGTTGACCACCGCCGCGCGGGTGCGCTTCGCCACGAAGTGCGGGGCCCCGGCGGCAGAGTGGCGTATGACCAGCACCGAGGGGGCCATCGCCTCGATATTCTTAACCGTATCGAGAAGGGTCTCTCCCTTCGTCGTCGAACTGCCCGAGGAGGTGAAGTTCACCGCGTCCGCCGAAAGGCGCTTTTGCGCTATCTCGAAGGAGACGCGGGTCCTCGTGGAGGGCTCGAAGAAGAGGTTGACCACCGTCTTGCCGCGAAGGGCGGGCACCTTCTTCACGTCCCTCTTGCTCACGTCGGCGAACCCTTCCGCCGAATCGAGTATCGCGGTTATCTCTTCGGCCCCGAGGGGCGCCATGCCGAGGAGGTCCTTGCCGGAGAAAGCCATCGATCAGTCCTCCCCCGGAATCCATCCGGCTTTCGCGTTCATAAGGTAGACCGAATCCTCCAGCCCGTCCTCCGACAATTCTACCATGACCCTCTCGCCCCGTCCGGTCTTCACCTTCATCCCCGTGAAATCAGGCTGGATGGGAAGCTCCCTGTTGCCTCTGTCGATGAGGGCCGCGAAGCGTATCGCCCTTGGCCTTCCGTAATCCATGATGGCGTCGAGGGCGGCCCTTGTGGTGCGGCCGGTGAAAAGAACGTCATCCACGAGGACTATGGTCTTGCCGGTGATGTCGAAGGGAATCTGGGTCTTTCTGACGACCGGAGAGGAACCCGACCTTCCGAGGTCGTCGCGGTAGAGGGTGATGTCCAGCCTGCCCAGAGGCACCGTCACTCCCTCTACGCGGTCGATCACCGTCTTGAGCCTCGCGGCGAGGTAATCGCCCTTCCTCACCACTCCGATGAGGGCGAGCCCTTCGGCCCCTCCCTCCGTTTCGAGTATCTCGTGGGCCATCCTCTCGACCGTCCTCTTGAGGGCGGCCGCGTCCATGATGTTTTTCGGGAGTTCCTCGCTCATCTTGCGCACCTCAAAAAAAAACCTTCTCGCCGCGAGGCGGAAGGTCTTGTTTGTGATGGTTCTTTACCGGGCATCCCATGATGAGGATTCCTCCATTTAGTTCGTGCGTATATATCACCGGCGGGTTTCACGGTCAACGCCCGCGAACCGTTTTCGCAATCTTTCACCCGGCCCCGCTCAGGATAGCGCAACGCCGGATTAAAGAAAGGCCCGGGGCCTCAAAAAAACGGCCTTCCCATCGGGAAGGCCGTTATCGCTATTTATTCGTCCATGTCGATTTCAGGGAAATCGTCAATGACCTTTACGGGGGGGGTAGGCGCAATGAGCGGCAGATCCTCGTCCTGTACGTTTATCTTGAGCTTGCGGTAGCGGGCGAGGCCGGTGCCCGCGGGTATGAGCCTGCCCATGATTACGTTTTCCTTCAGGCCGCGCAGAAAATCGACCTTGCCCTCGATGGAGGCCTGGGTGAGGACCTTCGTCGTCTCCTGGAAGGAGGCCGCCGAGATGAAGGATTCCGTCGAGAGGCTGGCCTTGGTGATGCCCAGGAGCATCGGCATGGCGACGGCCTTCTTCTTGCCCGCCGCTTCCATCTTGCGGTTGGTCTCCTCGAAGATCTGGCGTTCGACGTGCTCGCGAAGGAGAAAATCGGTGTCGCCCACGTCGCGTATCTCGACCCGGCGGAGCATCTGCCGGACGATGACCTCGATGTGCTTGTCGTTGATATCGACGCCCTGGAGGCGGTAGACCTCCTGGATTTCATCGACGAGGTATTTCATCAGCTCGTGCTCGCCGAGAACCTTCAACACCTCGTGGGGGTTGGTCGCGCCGTCCATTAGGGGCTCGCCCGCCTTTATCGAATCGCCCTCGTGAACCGAGAGGTGTTTGCCCTTGGGTATCAGATAGACCTTGGGCTCTCCGATGTCGGGAGTGACGACCACCTTTCTCTTGCCGCGCTGGTCCTTGCCGAAGGTGGCCACGCCGTCTACCTCGGAGATGATGGCGAAGTCCTTGGGCTTTCTGGCCTCGAAGAGCTCGTCGACCCTGGGGAGACCGCCGGTGATGTCCTTGGTCTTGGTGGTCTCTCTGGGCATCTTCGCGACGACCGAGCCCGCGGAGATCTCCTGCCCTTCGAGGACGTTGATGTGCGCCCCGACGGGGAGGATGTAGCGGGCCGCGGTCTGCCCGGTTTCCTTGGACTTTATCGAGACGCGCGGACGGTAGTCGCCGCCCCTGGACTCGATGATGACCTTGCGGGAAAGGCCGGTGACCTCGTCGAGCTGTTCGCGCATCGTGACGCCTTCCACGATGTCGCCGAACTTGACGATGCCGCTGGCTTCCGTGAGGATCGGGGAGACGTGGGGATCCCACTCGGCGAGAAGCTGGCGGGGCGAGACCGTTCCGCCGTCGCGTATCTTCAGGGTAGCGCCGTAGATGACCGGATATTTCTCGCGCTCCCTGCCTTCGGCGTCGAGGACGGCGACTTCGCCGTTTCTGTTCATGACGACTATCTCGCCGTCGCCGGTGGTGACGGTGGAGAGGTTCATGTACTTGACTGTGCCCGCGCTTCTGGCTTCAAGGGTGGACTGCTCGACCCTCTTGCTGGCCGCGCCGCCGATGTGGAAGGTGCGCATCGTGAGCTGGGTGCCGGGCTCGCCGATCGACTGGGCGGCGATGATGCCGACCGCCTCGCCGATGTTGACCTTGCGCCCGCGGGCCAGGTCGCGTCCGTAGCACTCGATGCAGAGGCCGACCTTGGCTTTGCAGGTGAGAACCGAGCGGATGAGAACGTCCTTGACGCCCGCGTCTTCCACCTTCTCGGCGAGAGCTTCGTCTATTTCCTCGTTGGCCCCCACCAGAACCTCTTCGGTGTAGGGTTCGAGCACGTCCACGAGGGCCGTTCTGCCGAGTATGCGGTCGCGGAGCCTTTCGACTACCTCGCCGCCCTCGACGAGGGCCGAGACGTAGATACCCGCGTGGGTCTGGCAGTCCTGCTCGGTGATGACCACGTCCTGCGCCACGTCAACCAGCCTTCTGGTCAGGTAGCCGGAGTTCGCCGTCTTGAGGGCGGTGTCGGCGAGACCCTTGCGGGCGCCGTGGGTCGAGATGAAGTACTGGAGAACCGTGAGGCCCTCGCGGAAGTTCGCGGTGATCGGCGTCTCGATGATCTCGCCGGAGGGCTTGGCCATCAGGCCGCGCATGCCCGCGAGCTGGCGCATCTGCTGGGTCGAGCCGCGGGCTCCGGAATCGGCCATGATGAAGATGGAGTTGAGCTTTTCCGATTCCTCGGCGACCTCAAGGCCCTTCATCATCTCTCCGGCGATGGTGTCCGAAGCGGTGGACCAGATATCGACGACCTTGTTGTAGCGTTCGCCGTCGGTTATGAGACCGTCCTGGTACTGGCGCTGGATGGTGGCGACCTCGTTAAAGGAATCCTGGACTATCTGTTCCTTCTTGGCGGGCACCACCATGTCGTCGATGGAGATGGAGACGCCCGCGCGGGTGGCGAACTTGTAGCCGAGGGTCTTTACGTTGTCGGCGAAGAGGACGGTGGCCTTGTCGCCGGCCTTCTTGAAGACCGTGCCCATGAGCCTCGCCAGATCGCCCTTCTTTATGACGCGGTTGATCGTCTCGAAGCCGACCTCGGCGGGGATTATCTCCCAGAGGATTATCCTGCCGGGGGTGGTTTCGGCCAGCACTCCGTCAACGCGGACCTTTACCTTGGCCTGAAGATCCACCATCTCCTGATCGAAGGCGATGCGGCACTCGCGGGGGCTGGAGAAAACCATTCCCTCGCCGAGCCTTTTGCCGCGGGCCAGCGTCATGTAGTAGACGCCGAGGACGATGTCCTGCGAGGGGACGATAATCGGCCTGCCGTTGGCGGGGCTCAGGATGTTGTTGGTGGACATCATGAGGACGCGCGCCTCTATCTGCGCTTCCACCGTCAGCGGGATGTGAACCGCCATCTGGTCGCCGTCGAAGTCGGCGTTGTAGGCGGTGCAGACGAGGGGATGGAGCTGTATCGCCTTGCCCTCGACCAGAACCGGCTCGAAAGCCTGTATGCCGAGGCGGTGGAGGGTGGGGGCGCGGTTCAGCATGACGGGATGCTCGCGGGTGACTTCCGCGAGAATGTCCCAGACTACGTCTTCTTCGCGCTCGACCATCTTCTTGGCGGATTTTATCGTCGCGGCCAGCCCGCGCTCTTCGAGCTTGTTGAAGACGAAGGGCTTGAAGAGTTCGAGCGCCATTATCTTCGGCAGACCGCACTGGTGGAGCTTCAGCTCGGGGCCGACGACGATGACGGTACGGCCGGAGTAATCGACGCGCTTGCCCAGAAGGTTCTGGCGGAAGCGCCCCTGCTTGCCCTTGAGCATGTCGGAGAGGGACTTGAGGGGCCTTCTGTTGGCTCCCGTAATAGTTCTGCCCCTTCTGCCGTTGTCGAAAAGGGCGTCAACGGCCTCCTGAAGCATGCGCTTTTCATTCTTTATGATGATGTCCGGCGCGTTCAGGTCCAGAAGCCTTTTCAGGCGGTTGTTCCTGTTGATGACCCTGCGGTAGAGATCGTTCAGGTCACTGGTGGCGAACCTTCCGCCTTCGAGGGGGACGAGGGGGCGAAGGTCCGGCGGCAGCACGGGGACGACCTCCAGGATCATGTCCTGGGGAAGGTTTCCCGAGAGCTTGAAGGCGTTTACGATCTTCAGGCGCTTGGCGTACTTTTTCCTGCGCGCCTTGGAGGTGGCTTCCACCATCTCGGCGCGAAGGGTTTCCCCGAGGCTGGGCATGTGGAGATTGGCGAGGAACTTCCTTACGGCTTCCGCGCCCATTCCCGCTTCAAATTCGGCGCCGTGGAGCTGTACCAGCTCGCGGTACTTCTCCTCGGTGATTATCTCGCCGATTTCGAGGCCGGTTTTGCCCTCGGCTATGATTATGTAAGCCTCGTAGTAGAGAACCCGCTCAAGATCTTTTAGCTTGACGCCGAGGAGGCTCCCGATGCGAGAGGGAAGGCTTCTGAGGAACCAGACGTGGGCGACCGGCGTCGCAAGCTCGATGTGGCCCATGCGCTCCCTGCGGACGGAGGAGCGGATAACCTCCACGCCGCACTTTTCGCAGACCACGCCGCGGTGCTTCATCCTCTTGTACTTGCCGCAATTGCACTCGTAGTCCTTCACCGGGCCGAAAATCTTCGCGCAGAAGAGTCCGTCCGATTCGGGCTTGAAGGTGCGGTAATTTATCGTTTCGGGTTTTTTTACTTCCCCGAAGGACCATTCCCTGATCTTTTCCGGCCCCGCTATGGAGACGCGGACGGCGTTGAAGCTCAGCGGATCTTTTGGCTGATCGAAAAACTTATGGATGCTCTGCAAGGCGTTGACCTCCTTAACAAGAAAAGGCTTAATCTCGGTTAACTTCCGTTACGGCCGGGATTATACGGCCTCCTCTTCTTCGAGCAGTTCTACGTCAAGGCCGAGGGCCTGCATTTCCTTTATGAGAACGTTGAAGGACTCCGGCAGGCCGGGCTCCAGTACGTTCTTGCCCTTGACGATGGATTCGTAAATTCTTGTGCGCCCCGCCACGTCGTCGGACTTGACGGTGAGCATCTCCTGCAGGGTGTGCGCCGCTCCGTATGCCTCCAGCGCCCACACTTCCATTTCGCCCAGTCTCTGGCCGCCGAACTGCGCCTTGCCTCCGAGAGGCTGCTGGGTGACGAGGCTGTACGGACCCGTTGAGCGGGCGTGTATCTTGTCTCCGACAAGGTGGTGGAGCTTGAGCATGTACATGACGCCGACGGTGACCTTCTGGTCGAAATACTCGCCGGTCTGGCCGCTGCACAGACGCTCCTGACCGGTTTCGGAACAACCCGCGCTGACCAGGAACCTGCGTATCTCGGGCTCCGAGGCGCCGTCGAAAACCGGGCTCTCGGTGGCTACGCCCTCGGCCGCGACCATGCGGGATATGCTCATTACCGTCTCTTCGGAGGCCTTGTCGATAAGCGCGCGAAGGTCCTCGTCGTGGTAAACCTCTTTTAGTTTCTCCCTCATCTTGTCGGGGCCGTAGTTCTCGGCCAGGAAAGCCTTTATCGACCTTCCGAGGCTGTAGGCGGCCCACCCGAGATGGGTTTCGAGCACCTGCCCGACGTTCATACGGGAGGGAACGCCGAGGGGGTTGAGGATGATGTCCACCGTGCGGCCGTCTTCGAGGTAGGGCATGTCCTCCACGGGGACGATCTTGGAGATGACACCCTTGTTTCCGTGGCGGCCCGCCATCTTGTCGCCGACCGAGAGTCTGCGCTTGATGGCCACGAAGACCTTTACCATCTTGATTACGCCGGGCAGAAGGTCGTCGCCGTCCTGCAGGCGGTCGATGCGCTCCTCGAACTTCTGGCGGACCTTCGCGACCCGCTCGTCGAGCCTTTCGGCGAGCTGGAAGATGCGGTCTTCCTTCTCGTGCGCGCCGAGGAGGGGAATTTCGGCCCAGGCGGCCTTGGGGACGTTTTTCAGGGCTTCGCGCCGTATCTCCTCGCCCTCCGGGATGACGGTGTTGCCGTCGAGGTCCTGGATGTCGATGGCGGCCTTCTCGCCGGTGAGAAGGTCGGCGATGGAGCTGTAGGTGGCGCCGGAGAGGATGGCTACCTCCTCGCCCATGATATCGCGGAGGCGGGCGGCCTCGCGGTCCTCTACGTCCTCCATTATCTCGTCTTCGCCGGAGCCCTTCCTTGAGAAGACCTTGGCGTCAACCACTATGCCTTCTACGCCCGGGGGAACCCGAAGGCTCGTATCCTTAACGTCTCCGGCCTTCTCGCCGAAGATCGCCCGAAGGAGCTTTTCCTCGGGGCTAAGCTGCGTCTCGCCCTTCGGAGTGACCTTGCCGACCAGAATATCGCCGGGGCGCACCATAGCGCCGATGCGGACGATGCCCTGCTCGTCGAGATCCTTCAGCTTGCGGTCGCCGAGGTTGGGGATGTCGGGGGTTATCTCTTCCTTGCCGAGCTTGGTGTCTCTGGCGACGCACTCGAACTCCTCGATGTGAACCGAGGTGAAGGTGTCTCTCTCCAGAATCTTTTCGGAGATGATGATCGAGTCTTCGTAGTTGTAGCCGCCCCAGCTCATGAAGGCGACGACGACGTTCTTGCCGAGAGCCAGTTCCGCGTTGGAGGTGGCGGGTCCGTCGGCCAGCACGTCGCCCGGTCTTACAATGTCTCCGCGCTTCACTATCGGCCTCTGGTTGAGGCAGGTGTTCTGGTTGGAGCGCTGGAACTTTATCAGGTTGTAGATCTGCACTCCGGTGCGAAGCTCGTCGTTTTCGTTCTCGCGGACTTTGAGCACTATGCGGGAGGCATCGGCGCTTTCCACCACGCCCTCGCGGTCGGCGACTACCGTAACGCCGGAGTCGGAGGCGACCACCGCTTCGATGCCGGTGCCCACGATGGGGGCCTCGGTGCGAAGGAGGGGGACGGCCTGCCGCTGCATGTTCGAGCCCATCAGCGCGCGGTTCGCGTCGTCGTGCTCAAGGAAGGGTATGAGCGCGGCGGCGACGGAGACCAACTGCTTCGGGGATACGTCCATCAGGTCGACCTCGGCGGCGGGGACCAGTATCGGGTCTCCGTTTCTGCGCGCCGTGATCATGTCTTCCTTGAACTTGCCCTTGTCGTCAATGGGGGCGTTGGCCTGGGCTATGGTGTGCTCTTCCTCCTCCATCGCGGAGAGGTAGACTATGGCTTTTTGCACCTTCCCCTTCACCACCTTGCGGTAGGGAGTCTCGATGAAGCCGAACTCGTCAACCCTCGCGTAGATGGCGAGGCTGACGATGAGGCCGATGTTGGGGCCTTCAGGGGTTTCGATGGGGCAGATGCGTCCGTAATGGGTGGTGTGGACGTCGCGCACCTCGAAACCGGCGCGCTCGCGGGTGAGGCCGCCCGGCCCGAGGGCCGAAAGCCTGCGCTTGTGGGTGGTCTCCGAGAGCGGGTTGGTCTGGTCCATGAACTGGGAGAGCTGGCCCGAGCCGAAGAATTCCTTCACGACGGCGGTGACGGGCTTACTGTTTATGAGGTCGTGGGGCATGAGGGAATCCACTTCGTGGAGGCTCATGCGCTCCTTGACGGCGCGCTCCATGCGGACGAGGCCGACGCGGTAGCGGTTCTCAAGCAGCTCGCCGACGCTTCTGACCCTGCGGTTTCCAAGGTGGTCGATGTCGTCGATGGTGCCGCGGGCGTTCTTGAGGTTAGCCAGGTAGCGGACCACGGCGAGGATATCCTCGCGGGTGAGGGTCTGCTGCTCCAGAGGGGCGTCAACCTTGAGCTTGTGGTTGAGCTTCCTTCTTCCGACCTTGGAGATGTCGTAGCGCTCGGCGTTGAAGAAGAGGTTCTCGAAGAACTTCGACGCGGTGTCGAGGGTCGGCGGGTCGCCGGGCCTCATCCTGCGGTATATCTCGACTATGCCGTCTTCCTTGGTGGATATTTTGTCTTCCATGAGGGTGTCGCGGAGGTAGGGGCCGACCTTCAGGTTGTCGATGAAGAGGAGGTCGAACTCCTTGATTCCCGCTTCGCGCATGGCGTTTATCTTGTCGCCGGAAAGCTGTACTCCGGTCTCCACCACTATCTCGCCGGTCGCGGGGTTAACCGCGTCGCTTCCGAGATACGCGCCCTTGAGATCGTCCAGCTCTATCGGCAGTTGCTTTACGTCATCCTGCTTGAGCCTCTTGACGGCTCTGCGGTTGACCTTGCGCTGCGACTTGACGAGGACCGCGCCGGATTCGGGGTGGATGATGTTCTCCGTGGCCCTCGAATCTTCGAGAAGGTCGATGCGGAGTTCCTTGAGGAAAACGTTTTTCTCCCAGTCGGCCTCCACCCTGAGCTTCTCGTAGAACTTGTCGAGAATCTCCTGCGAGGAATAGCCGAGCGCCTTCAGAAGCACCGTGGCGTGGAACTTGCGCCTTCTGTCGATTCTCACGAAGAGGAGGTCTTTGTGGTTGAACTCGAAATCGAGCCAGGAGCCGCGGTAGGGTATAACCCTCGCGGAGTAAAGATATTTGCCGCTCGAATGGCGCTTCCCCTCGTCGTGGGAGAAAAAGACGCCCGGCGAACGGTGAAGCTGATTGACGATGACGCGCTCGGTGCCGTTTATTATGAAGGTGCCGTTCTTGGTCATCACGGGAATTTCCCCGAAATAGACCTCCTGCTCCTTCACGTCGCGCACCGACTGCGCCCCCCCGGCTTCGTCCACGTCCCAGACCACAAGGCGTACGGTGACCTTTACCGGGCAGGCGAAGGTCATTCCCCTCTCGGTGCATTCCTCGACGTCGTACTTCGGTTCGCCGAGCTCGTACTTGACGAACTCCAGCGAGGCCGTCTCCGCGAAATCCTTTATGGGGAAGACGCTATTGAAGACCTTCTGGAGCCCGTAGTCCTTGCGCTCTTCGGCCAAAGTGGCCGCCTGCAAAAACCGGTCGTAGGATTCCTTCTGAACTTCGATAAGATTTGGAATTTCGACAACTTTACCGAATTTGCTGAATTTGCGGCGGAGCCTGCGGCTTTCGGCGACAAAATTGGCCATTCCGTGTCAACTCCTTCTGGAGAATCAGGTGCAAAGGCCTTGCGGGCCTTGTCTAACAGTAGAATGAAAAACTCCCCAGGCGGGGTTTTTCATTTGGCGCCGGGAAAACCCGGCACTCGCAAGATGGCTGAATTACAGCCATTTTCGCGCCCCTTCGCAGGGACGGAGTGCAGAAGCTGAAAACCCCTTTAAATTTAAGGCATTTCAGCAATCTGTCCAGCAAGCCCCTTAGACGCGCGAAGCGCGCCCTGGGGTTACCGGTTTTAAAAAGCCAAAACAGGGGGCGCACGAACCCATCAAGGCTCGTGAGCCCCCAGACTTTCTGGAGAGATTATTCGCCGCCCTTATGGAGCTAGGCGATTTCGACCTTGCCGCCAACCTCTTCAATCTTGGCCTTGATTTCGTTGGCTTCGTCCTTGGAGACTGCTTCCTTGACCAGGCTCGGAGCGCCATCGACGAGGTCCTTGGCTTCCTTGAGACCGAGGCCGGTGATCTGACGGACCACCTTGATGACCTGGATCTTGTTGGCGCCGGAATCGGTGAGCTTGACGTTGAATTCAGTCTTCTCCTCGACAACGGCGGCCTCAGCGGCGGCGGCGGGCATGGCGGCGAAAGCCATGGGGGCCGAAGCGGTGACGCCGAACTTTTCCTCCAGCTCCTTGACGAGCTGGGAAAGCTCAAGCACGGTCATATTCTCGATAAACTTGACGACATCTTCTTTGGTAACGGACATTTTTCTTTTCTCCTATTCTGAATGAAACGAGGATTGTGAACTTTTTTGGTCTGCGAGCCGGAAGGACTCAGGCAGCCTTCTTCTCTTCGATGGCCTTGAGAACCTGCACGCAGCTTCTCGGAACACCGGAGAGAACACCCACGAGGTTGCGGAGCGGCCCCTGCATGACGCCGACGAGCATTCCGAGAAGCTGTTCCCTGCCGGGAAGCTTGCTTATCGCGGTTACGTCGTCCGCGCTGAGGAGTTTGCCGCCGAGCGCGCCGCCGCGAATTTCGAGCTTGTCGTTTTTCTTCGCGAATTCGAGGAGCGTCTTGGCGACAGCCGCCGGATCACCGCTGATGAAGATGATTCCCGTCGGGCCCTTGAAGCTGTTTTCGAGGACAGAGAACTCTGTGTCCCTGATCGCGATGCGAAGAAGGGTGTTCTTCGCCACGCGGTATTTTCCGCCGCTCTTGTCTATGGAGCGGCGCAGCTCGTTTGTCGCTTTTACCGTCATACCCTTGTTGTGGGTAAAATAGACGGCTCCGGCGGCTTTGAACTTTGCCTGGAGTTCGACCAGTTCCAGATCTTTTTTCTGTTTGTCCACTGTGTCTACTACCCCCTTTCGCCTTTAGCCAGGGTTTGCCAATTATACCTTCGGTCAGCCGCTAAAGAGGGGGGGAGAGCCAATCCCCATCCCATCCAGCCGACTTGGCAGGCGTTTTAACTTTAAGCCCGAGGGCGCCTGCTGTCTTCGTACGGCCCGGAAGGCACGGATTTACTTACTTCGCCACCTTGACGAATTCAATCGGATCGATCTTGATGCCGGGGCCCATCGTGGTGGAGATGCCCACGGCCTTGATGTAGGTTCCCTTCGCCGTGGAGGGCTTCGCCTTGACGAGGCTGTCCATGACGGCCTCGACGTTTTCGCGAATCTGCTCGGGCGTGAAGGATTTCCTGCCGACGGGCACCTGAATGATGCCTGCCTTCTCGACGCGGAACTCCACGCGGCCGGCCTTCAATTCCTTGACGGCGTTGGCAACGTCGAAAGTCACCGTGTTGGTCTTGGGGTTGGGCATGAGGCCGCGGGGACCGAGCACTCTGCCCAGCTTGCCCACTACGCCCATCATGTCCGGGGTTGCGACCGCGCTGTCGAAATCGAGCCATCCGCCCGTGATTTTTTCGACGAGGTCTTCCGCGCCCACGAAATCAGCTCCGGCGTCGCGCGCTTCCGCCATCTTGTCGCCCTTGGCGAAGACGAGGACGCGCACGGTTTTGCCGGTGCCGTGGGGAAGTGCGACGGTGCCGCGTACCATCTGGTCCGCGTGGGCGGGGTTGACGCCCAGGTTCACCGCCAGATCGACGGATTCGTTAAAGCCCGCGAAGGCCGACTCGGTGACCAGCTGTACAGCCTGATCGAGAGTGTACTTGGTGGTCCTGTCGACCTTCTGGCGAGCCGCAAGAGTTTTTTTACCGCGCTTTGCCATACTTAGTCTCCCACCGCGAAGCTTTGCGTTGTTTGAAGGTTGTTTAATAACTGCTGCGAGACCCGTTTACTTCTCGTTACGTTTTTAAACAACCTCGGTTTAATAAATTACTCGGGTTTAATCTACTGCTTTTGTTCAGTCTATTACTTCGAGGCCCATTGAACGCGCGCTGCCTTCGATGGTGCGCACGGCGGCCTCGAGATCGGTCGTGTTAAGATCGACAAGTTTCTCGGCGGCGATGCGGCGCACTTCTTCGCGCTTTATCTTGCCGACCTTGTTCTTGTTGGGCTCGCCGGAGCCCTTGGGTATCTTCGCCGCCAGCTTGAGAAGAACCGCAGCGGGCGGGGTCTTCGTGATGAAGGTGAAGGAGCGGTCGGAGAAGATGGTGATCTCCACCGGGATGATGAGGCCGGGATTATCCTTGGTCGCGGCGTTGAACGCCTTGCAGAATTCCATGATGTTGGCGCCGTGCTGGCCGAGCGCGGGACCGATGGGCGGCGAAGGGTTTGCCTGCGCTCCCGGAATCTGCAATTTGACCATAGCCGTTACTTTCTTGGCCATGACGAGAACTCCTTGAACTAAATGTGCCGGCCTGTGGCGGCGGCGCCGCTCAGGTCTTTTCTACCTGAAAAAATTCCAGCTCGACGGGGGTCGAGCGTCCGAAGATGCTTACAAGGACGCGAAGCTTGCCCTTCTCGGGATGAACGTCCTCCACCGTGCCGGTGAAATTGCTGAAAGGTCCGTCGATGACCTTGATCTGCTCGCCGGGGGAGAACTCGAACTTCGGACGGGGATTGACGCGCCCCTCTTCCATCTGACCGAGTATCTTCTTCACCTCGTCGTCGGATACCGGAGTCGGATTCGTCGTACCGCCGATGAAACCAGTTACCTTGGGAGTGTTCTTCACCACGTACCAGGTCTCGTCGTTGAGCTCCATCTGCACAAGTATGTAGCCGGGGAAAAACTTGCGGGAACTTGTCCGCTTCTCTCCCTTTACGACCTCGACCACCTTTTCGGAAGGAACGAGAACGTCGCCGAAGAAATCCTGTTTGTTGAATTCCTTGATGCGCTGTTCGAGCGCAAGCTTGGCTCGATTCTCATAGCCCGAGTATGTGTGAACGACGTACCACTGTTTCGCCATTTATAGGTCACCCGCTCCGTCGTCTAGCGCTTTATTTGAAAATAATTTCAAAAATCTTGCTCAGAATGACATCCAGTATACCAAGATAGATGCCGATGATAAGGGAGACCGCGACCACCACCACGGTTGACGCCGCCGTGACCTTGCGGTCAGGCCAGGTCACCTTCAGGAGCTCGGCTTTCGCTTCCCTCAGAAAATCCTGCGCTTTAGCTAGCATGAAAGGTCCCTTCACCAAGATGGCAGGCCAGGAGGGACTCGAACCCCCAACATCCGGATTTGGAGTCCGGCGCTCTACCATTAGAGCTACTGGCCTGTATCCTGACGTAAATTATTTCGATTCCTTGTGGGGCGTGTGCTTTGAGCAGAAGCGGCAAAACTTCTTCAGCTCCAGCTTTCCCGGAGTGTTTTTCTTGTTCTTCGTGGTCTGGTAGTTCTTCTGCTTGCACTCAGTGCAGGCAAGCTGGATCTTGTCGCGCATCTCTCAAGTCTCCTCGCGGCCGGCTCGGCTGGCCGCGAACATTCACTACTCGATTATCTTGGTGACGACGCCTGCGCCGACGGTTCTGCCGCCTTCGCGTATCGCAAAGCGAAGGCCGTCGGCCATCGCGATGGGCGTGATTAGTTCGATGGTGAGGTTTACGTTGTCGCCCGGCATTACCATCTCTACTCCT
>SCTA01000024.1 GCA_004322275.1 bacterium | reverse complement strand
CCGGGCTGAGTTTTGGGCCACCTTTTGCTCACTCAAAAGGTGGCTAGGAGCGCGAGGCAAAGCCTCGCAAGTTGTAAATCGGCGGGCCGAGCCCGCCCTACAGAACTACCCCTGGTTCCTTCTTTCGCGGGAATGACGATAAACAGCTATAAATGCTTACGTAAGCCAAATCCCCTTCAGGAACCTCGGATCCGGCAACTCCTTCACGGCAAGGTGTCCGTACTCTTCCTCAAGAAGGGCTATAACGTCGTCGAGGAATTCGCGCAGGAAACGGGTTTCGGCTTCGGAGGCCGACATGAGATCCGCCGCCCACCTGATTGCCTCCTCTTCCAGTTCGGGGCGCACCTTTCGCGGCGGCTTGTTCTCTACCCAGAGCTTGGAGAGCCCTTTCAGGACCTTTTCCCTTTGGATGGGGCCGAAGTGAAACCCCTTGCCGAGGGAGGCGTTCACCAGAGAGGTCAAAAAGAGAGTCGAACCCTTCAGATTGTCGTCCTCTATCCCCAGATGCGCCTTTTTCAGGTCTCCGAGTGAGAAATCTATCGCGCGGAGGATGAAGCGGCCGAGAAAATCAGCCTTTTCCACGGTTCTTTCAGCGAAGGCGATATCCTCCATCGATTCAAATTCCAGAAACTCCCCCTCGCTTGCATTCGGGTGGAAGAGCTTTGGTCTTTTGCGCAGAAGGCCGTTGAGGACCTGAACCATCGGCTCGTCGAGGAGCAAAAGCCGCTCCATCTTTCCGTCGGGCCAGCCGTTTTTCACCATCGCCCGGGCCTTTTTGCTCGCGCTTTCGACCCGCCACCAGCCCACGCGGAAGAGGTGTTCGAGCCAGCTCGATTTCAGCAGCGCGGCCATCTTCTCTTCGTCTTGTCCGGCCAGCGTTTCGAGTGCTATGAGAAGAAGCCCCGCCACCTTGCGCCCGGCGAGGTAATACGACTTCGCCTCTCCGGCGTCCAAGGAATCGGCGGCGACGACCTTGTGGGTGAGAAGGGTGAGCTGGGACATCACCGGCCCGGCGTCTTCGGTGCCGATAAAGCGGTTCAAAAGCCCCTGAAGGCGGATGCCGGAAGGGGTTTGGGGCACCGGGAGCTGAAGCGCTTCGCCGATGGGCTTGACCTTCGACCCCTCCACGCGCTTTTGCATCGTTGGGAGCCTTGCCGGAGGCACCGGGGCGTAGATCGCCTGGGCCTCGTCGAAGGGAAGAAAGCCGCGCTCGGAGATGCGCCTTACGCGAAGGTCGAAGGCTTCCTCTTCCTTTTCATGGTCGAAACCGGTGAGCATCGCCTCCAGGACGTTGAGGTATTTGGAGTGGTCCTCCAGCCGAAGCAGGGTGAGCATCTTCCGCACCGGGTCGGCTATCTTCTCGGGGGCGGTGAAGTAGTAGACGCCGTCGAAAGTGAAGGATATCTCGCCGGGGCCGGCGTCCTTCTCGGGGCCGCCGTCCTCGTCGGCGAGCGAGGCGCGGACGTTTGTCGCGAAGAGGAGGGAAAGCTCCTCCGGTTCCAGGGTTTTCATCCACTTGACGACGGCCTTGTCTCCGCAGTCGTCCATGAACTGGAGCCAGTAGAGGGCGCGCTCGGGCCGGACCCTGTCCTTGTTCCACAGTTCGAGGTCGAGGATGGTCTGGAGCTGGAAGGCGCGAGCGTGGGAGAGCACCGTCACGGCGTCTTCCCTGCCGAGTTCCCGAAGGGTGAAGAGAAGCTCTTCCGGCGGGATGAGCGGGACGATGGCTGAAAGGTTGTCGGAATTGGCGAGGAGCTCTTCCCGCTCCGTGCCCCGGGCCGTGATGATGCGCCTCGTTTCCTCGCGGATGGAGGCCGCTCTGGAGGTTTTCGGGGAAGTCAGCTTGGACATTTGTAATCCTTCCCTCTTGAGTCTTAATATGTCGAAACGGTTGTTAAATCCTTGGTTGCGTATAGATTAACATGGCAGGGGTTTATTCCTCAAAATATTAGTGATGGGAGCTAGTGTCCTGTGCGGCTAGTCACTACCTATATGGGCGTCGCTTCATCCCGATCCGCTTTGTCGTTCGTCGCCCGAATACAGGCCAGGTATTCGGGCTCCTCACTTCGCGCGGTTCCCGGCCCGCTCCCCTAGGTCCGGCAGGAGATTAAAAAAATGGCCGAAATGATAATAGTGCAACCTTCTCAGGCATCACCGGGCGGGCCGGATCGGGCGAATCGCCGCCCACATTACCGGAAGCCACTAACCGCACAGGACACTAGATGCGTCTATTAGCAAGGTTACTTACGATATCTCTGGCGCTCGCCGCCCTCTCGTCGAATGCGTTTTGCGACGCAGGGAATCTCTCGGGCCGGGTCTACGAGAAAAAGCTTTCCAACGGCCTCGTCGCCCTCGCGCTTCCCCGCGCGGGCGCTCCCGTCGTAACCCTCCAGATGACCTTCAAGGTCGGCTCGGTGGACGAGCCGGAGGGCGCGAAGGGAGTCGCCCACTTGCTCGAACACATGCTCTTCAAGGGCACCAAAACCCTCGGCACCTCCGACTGGGAGGGGGAAAAACCCCTTCTCGACGAGATAGAGGCGGTTGGAAAAGCGCTCGACTCGGAGAAGCGTAAGGGAGATGAAGCGGATGCGCCCCGGATCATCATTCTTGAAGAGAGGCTAAAGGAGCTTGAGGGCCTTCAGGCCCCCTTCGTCGTAAAGGACGAGACCGACGCCGTCTACTCACGAAATGGGGGAACCGGCTTTAACGCTTTCACTACCTCCGATCTCACAAGCTACATAGTCTCTCTCCCCTCGAACCGGCTGGAGCTTTGGGCGGCGATCGAATCGGAGAGGATGCGCGAGCCGGTGTTCAGGGGGTATTTCAACGAGAGGAAGGTGGTCATACAGGAGCGTTTGCAGCGGCGCGATTCGGAGCCGAGCGTCCTTCTCTTCGAGGGACTTTTCGACGCGGCCTTCAAAATCCACCCTTACAGGTACCCGGTCATCGGCAAGCCGGAGGATTTCGGGACGCTGGACATCGACGTCACCCGGAGTTTTTTCGAGAAGCACTACGGGCCGGACAACGCCGTGGCCGTGGCCGTCGGCGATTTCGACCCCGAGGTCTTTTTCGCCCTGCTGGAGAGATATTTCGGCGATATTCCCCCAAGAGGCGGCGCTTTTCCCCCGATTCCGAAGGAGCCTTTGCAGGAGGGGCAAAGAAGGGTCGAGGTTTTTTCCGACGCCGAGCCGATGGCGGTCATCGCCTTTCACAAACCCACCCTCCCCGACAGGGACGACTACGTTCTGGACCTCGTCGACGGCATCCTCTCCGGCGGGCGTTCCTCCCGCCTCTGGCGCGAGCTGGTGGAAAACAAAAAGGTCGCGACGCAGGTCTCGACGGTAAACGGCTCGCCGGGAGCGCGCTACGACAACCTCTTCGTGGTCTACGTGGAGCCCGCGCCGGGAGTGGAGCCGGAAACCGCCCTCGAAGCGGTGAGGGAGGAACTTCGCCGCCTCGCCGGGGAACCGCCGCCGCCCGCCGAACTCGAAAAAGTGAAGAGAGCCCTTGAGGCGGACAGGGTGAGAGGGCTCCTCTCCGACGGCGGACTTTCCCGCAGACTTTCCTTTTTCCAGACCGTAGCCGGTGACTGGCGCTACATCGAGGAGCACCCCAAAGTGATGGAGACGATAACTCCCGAAGAGGTGTCGAAGGTCGCCGCCAGGTACTTCACCCCGGAAAATGAAACCACGGCGATACTCAGAAGGCCCGCCCAAAAGGCCGGGGAGGCGGGGAAATGAAGATATTCCCGAAGCTGTTAACTTTCGCCCTCGCGGCGCTGCTTGCCGTTTCCGGCTGCGCGGGAAACAAAAAACTTGATCCGCGAACCGCCTCCTTCCCGGTGCCGGCCTTCACCCCTCCCGCGATAATCGAGGAGACCCTTTCGGGCGGCGCGAAGGTTTTTTTGCTGCCCGACCGCGATATCCCTCTTGTCCGGGTCTATCTCAGCTTCCGGGGCGGGGCGATCTTCGACCCGCCGGAGAAGGCGGGGCTTTCGCAGGTGACGGGGATAGCCTGGCGGAGCGGGGGAACCCTCGCCAGAACCCCGTCCGAGTTCGACGACCTTGCCGATTCTCTTGCGATAGAGGTCGGCCTTTCCCTCGGCAGGCAGACGGGCGCGGCCCACCTCGACGTTCTTTCAAGAGACCTCGAAACCGGGCTCGATCTTCTCGCCGAGCTTCTTTTCACCCCGGCCTTCGGCGAAGAGCGGCTGGCGCTCGCGATGGAGCAGGTAAAGGGGACGGTCCTGCGCGAGGAGGAGAACCCCGAGGCGCTCGTCTTCAGGGAGTTTCGGCGGGCGATGTACAGGGGCACTCCGCGCGGAGTCGTCCCAACCGTCGCCACGGTCGAGGCGATAACGAGGGAGGACGCACAGAAACTCCACGGCGAGTTGCTGAAAAATTCGGCCTGGGTGATCGGCGTCGTTGGGGATTTCGACCCCGAGGCGATGAAAACCCTGCTCGAAAAGCGCTTCGGCTCCCTTCCGGGGGAAGGCCCCTCCTTCATCCCGCCTCCTCCGCCCGCCGAGCCGGAGCCCACGATGATCGTCGTGCCGGGGAAGCCCGGGCAGGCGACCCTTCTCTGGGCCGATCTCGCCCCCAGCCTCGAAAGCCCGCAAAAGACCCCCCTCGACCTCGCGGATTACCTCCTCGGCGGGGGAGGCTTCCAGTCGCGGCTGATGCGGAGAATACGCACGGACGAAGGGCTTTCCTATTCCGTGTCCAGCTTCTACAGCCCGTTTCGGGAGTTCGGCGTGGCCGGAGTCAGCGGACAGACTTCGAGCCAAAACCTCCCGAAGGTCTGGGAGATAATGGCCGAGGAGATGAAGGCGCTTTCCAGCGATGGGGTGAGCGAGGAGGAGCTTTCGAGGGCGAAGGAGTCGATGGCTAACAGCCAGATCTTCCGCTACCGGGACAACGCCTCGATTTTGCAGCGAAGAATGGGGCTTTCGCTCATCGGGCTTCCGCCCGATCTCGCGGAGAAACAGTTCGAGGAACTCAAGGCCACGGGCAGGGAGGCGGTCAGAGAAGCCGCCAAGGTCTACCGGCCCGATTCGGGGATATTGGTTGTAATCGGGGAGGTGGAGGAGAAGAATGAGGTTTTCAGGGGGTTCAGGGTAATTAAAGCGGAATAATAATCATGTAGGTCGCGCTTGAGGAACGAAAGCCGACAAACCTTTTTGTAGGGCGGGCTCGGCCCGCCAATTTGCTTTGTTTGGGGCTCTGCCCCAAGCCCCTTGGCACTTCTTTTAGAAAGAAGTGCCCAAGAAATCGGCCCGGGAGGTTCCGCTCGCTCTGCGAGCGACCGGTCGCTGCGGCGGGGGCGTGAGGGGGCACTCGTTCGCTGCGCTCACTAGACCCCCCCGCCGCCCTTTCCGCCTCCGCTCCCTGCGTCACCTACGGGCCACGAGGAGGACGAAGTGAAGGCTCGTCCAAAAACGAGATCATGAAATGTTTTTGGACTCGAAGGTAGGTTTTTTATCGTAAGTGTAAAAAGAATACCTTCGAGAACAAAAGCTCAAAACGATTTCGCTTTTGTTCGAGCCTTCTTTTCGTCCCCCACGCTCTCCGGTGCCCAGCGAACGAGGTAGCGAGAGGATTTCGAGCTGCTTCTGAGCGAAGCGAATAGGAGCTCGCCGAGCGGACGAGTGAGCGAGCTTTGGGCACAACGGGAGCGCGCCTTTTCTTCCCACCGCTTCTTTTGGGCGGTCAAAAGAAGCGGTGTTGGGGCGCAGGGGCGAACAGCCCCGCAACTATAGAATTACATTAATGTTTTGTCGGATGTGGTGGGCCGGGCCCACCCTACGTGGCTTATTTTTTCCGAGTAAAAATATTTTTCAACGTGTAAATAATGGATTTTTTTCTTTTGTTTCCTATGGCTGCATTTACTTCATCTAATTCACGCTGGAGGGAAATCAATCTCTCATTGTCAGGGTTTTCCTGCAATTGCTGTAAATAAATAAATTCCTCTAGCAAAAAAACGGTAAATGGCAGGTTGTTGCTTCTTGTTGTAGAGGATTCTAAGACGTAAGCCTTGTTGATTTCAAGCCATGCCCTATCAAGGTCGTTGAGGCCTCGATAGCACTTTGCCAACAATAAATGGAATGAGACATCGGAGCCGGAATCCGGTGAGATTTCACGAGTTTCGTTTATCTTTTTAATCGCGGCGGTATATTCGCCCTTACTCCATAAGCGGACGCACCTGGGAATCGCCCACGAAAGTTTCAAATCTTTCAAAAAACTCATTTCGCTAACCCTCCTTCTCAGCCAGGTAGGATGCGTTAGCGTAGCGTAACGCATCAATCCCCGAGGTTAATCTCAACCGATGTCATGCATGTAGCCGCCGTCGCACCTTGAAGTACGTCCCGCTTTGGAAATAAGCCCTTCTATATTGAGTCATCCCCCTCTCTTCTGATCTTATCTTTCACAAAACCCGATATGCGCCAAGTTATTATTAATCCAATTGTATATAACAATAAATATGAAGTGTTTGGAATGATAACGTCTCTCCATGTTAACAGCATTAGGCACAGCGTCATGAATGAAATATGGACGAATGAGTTTGCGATGTACAGCCTCACGTTCTTTTATTGCTTTGAAGAAATAACGAAAGCCAGGATGATTAAATAAAATACTATGGAAATAGTAGTGAGCGTCCATCTGTAAGCGTCGCTATGAATAAAGTATCCGATCGGCGCTAGAACAAGCACCACTGCATATGCACACATCAGTGAAAGATATATTTTCATTCGGCTAACCCGCCTTTTTCGAGGGTGCATTACCGTGCAGCCAATTCATTTTTGCCAATATATTATTTGTTAGAAAATAAAAAATTTTTAAACTTACTAATAATTGATTTATTCTTGTTTATTTCCAGCGCCGCATTTATTTCAGATAGTTCGCGCCGTAGCAAAAACAGTTCTTCATCGTCGTGGTTTCCCTTTATCTCTAATAAATATATAAACTCCTCTAGAATAAAAACTGCAAATCCAAAATATTTTTCACTTCGCGTCTTGCGATCCAAGTCATACGCTTTTTTTATTTCTATTAACGCCCTGTCGATGTCACCGAGACCGCGATAAGCTTTCGCCAGCATCATTGGAGCTGAGGACTCTAGACCCTCCATTGGAGGCGAAATTGCATGCGCATCGTTTATCGATTGTATTGCCTTTTCGTATTCGCCTCTGTCCAATAATTCCGAGCTCTTAGCAATCACAACGTAAGTGTCTACGTCCTTGAAATAACTCATCTGTTTCCCCCCTTTTCCTTCCGCTTTTTCTCCCACCACTCCAGCCTCTGCGCGATGGTTTTCTCGAAGCCGAATCCTTTGGGGCGGTAGTAGTTCTTTTTGCCGACGGCGTCGGGGAAGTAGGTCTGGGGGACGACGGCGTCGGGGTCGTCGTGGGGGTAGAGGTAGCCTTCTCCGCATCCCATCTGTTTGGCGAGCTTGGTGGGGGCGTTGCGAAGGTGGAGCGGCACGGGCACGTTGCCGTACCGCTCGACGTCACCCTTGGCGGCCTTGTAGCCCAAGTAGGAGGCGTTGGACTTGGGGGCGGTGGCGAGGTAGACGACGCCCTGCGCCAGCGGTATCCACCCCTCCGGCATCCCGACGAAGTGGACGGCGTCCTTGACGGCCAGCGCGACGCGGAGCGCCTCGGGGTCGGCGTTGCCGATGTCTTCGGAGGCGAAGATGACCATGCGGCGGGCTATGAAGAGGTGATCCTCCCCCGCCTCGACCATCCTCGCGAGCCAGTAGAGCGCCGCGTCGGGGTCGGAGCCGCGCATCGTCTTTATGAAGGCGCTGATTATGTCGTAGTGCCAGTCGCCGTCGGTGTCGTAGTAGAGGGTGGGCGACTGGAGGGTCTTGGACATCGTTCCTGCGGTTATCGTCCGTGCGCCGTCCTCGCCGGGAGAGGTGGCGAAGGCGGCCGCTTCGAGGAGGTTCAGCGCCCTTCGCGCGTCGCCTATGGAGTAGCGCAAAAGCATTTCCAGAGCCTCTTCCGGCAGGGAAACCTTCAAACCCGCGAGTCCCCTTTCACCGTCCTCTACCGCCCGCTCTACTATCTTCCGCAGGTCCGTTTCGCACAGTGGTTCGAGGCGGAGAACCAGAAGGCGCGAGAGGAGGGCTGAATTGACCTGAAAGGCGGGGTTTTCGGTGGTCGCGCCGACGAGGGTAATTGTTCCGGCCTCAACGTGGGGGAGGAGAGCGTCCTGCTGCGCCTTGTTGAAGCGGTGTATCTCGTCGAGAAAGAAGAGGGTCTTCTTGCCCTCCTCCGCGAGCTTTCCCGCCTCTACGACCACGTCGCGCACTTCTTTCACCCCGGCGCTTACCGCCGAGAGGGGGATGAAGTGGTACCCCGCCGCCGAGGCCATCAGCCGGGCGAGGCTGGTCTTGCCGCTGCCGGGAGGCCCCCAGAAGAGAATCGAGGGGAGGGAGCCCGAGGCGATGGCCCTTCGGAGCGGGGTATCGGCACCGATAACCTCCTCCTGCCCCACGATTTCGTCGATCGTTTCGGGGCGCATTCTTTCGGCCAGCGGCGCGGACTTTCTTTTATTCAATTTATTGTCTTCTTTGAAGAGCGTCATGGCATTAAAATAACATACTAAATCTGAAATGGCGAAGGAGGCTCCGTGCGCATAGAGAATATCCGCATTTTCAAGAAGAGGACTTCCCGCAGGGCGGCCCTTCTCGCCGAGGAACTGCACAAATGGGCCGAAGGCAGGGGGGTGACGGCGTTCGACGACGGCGAGTCGGCCGGATCCGGCGCGGACCCCGACCTCCTCATCGTGCTCGGCGGAGACGGAACCTTTCTCAGCGCCGTGCGCTGGGTAGGGGGGAGGCGTATCCCGATCATGGGGGTCAACCTCGGCTCCCTCGGGTTTCTGACCGAGATTGCGGTCGAGGAGCTCTTCGAGACCCTTACGGCCCTCTACGAGGGCACCGCGCCGATAGAGCGGAGAATGACTCTCGAAGGCGAGGTGACCCGCAGGGGCGAGGTGAAGGAGCGCTTCCGCGTGCTGAACGACGTGGTCTTCAGCAAGACCGCCCTCGCGCGCATAAGCGACCTCGAAGTCTGGGTGGACGGCCTCTTTCTGGCGCTCTATCAGGCGGACGGCCTCATCTTTTCGACCCCCACCGGCTCCACCGCCTACAACCTTTCGGCGGGGGGGCCGATAGTACACCCGTCGGTACCGGCGATAGTCCTCGCGCCGATATGCCCCCACGCGATGAGCCACAGGCCGATAATCCTCGGCCCCGAGTCGAAGTTCGAGGTGCGGATACGCAAGAAGAACGGCGAGGTCTTCGTCACCCTCGACGGCCAGTCGGGGTTCGAGCTGGAACACGAGGACATAATCACCGTGAGGAGGTCGGCAGAGGACGTGCTCATGGTGCGCTCGCCCAAGAGGGATTACTTCACCCTCCTTCGCACCAAGCTTCGCTGGGGGGACAAGCTCCGCACGGAGGGCGACAGTTGATCGAATCCCTCAAAATCCGCGATTTCGCGCTCGTAGACAGACTCGAAATCGACTTTCCGCCGGGGCTCATGGTCCTCACCGGGGAGACGGGGGCGGGAAAGTCGATACTGCTTCAGGCGCTGGGGCTTCTTCTCGGAGACAGGTCCAGCAGGGAGCTTGTGCGCACCGGGGCCGAAGCGGCCCGCGTCGAAGGGGTTTTCGCCCTCAGGGGCGAGGCGAAACGGGTGGTCTCGGGCATACTGGAGAACGCCGGAGTCCAGTGGGAGGAGCCGCTGATAATAGCCCGCTCCGTCACCGCCGACGGCAAGGGGCGCGCCCACGTCAATGGCTCCGCCGTGCCGGTTTCGGTGCTCGCCGAGGCGGGGGCGGCGCTGGTCGAGGTCTCCAGCCAGCACCAGCATCAGGCGCTTCTCGACGACAAAAACCACATAAAAATTCTCGACCGCGCCCTCGACGGCGAGGGAATCCGCGCTCTCGGCCGCTACGCGGAAGCCTTCGGGGTCTATGAGGGTGCGGCGCAGAAGGTAAGCTGCCTTGAGAGGATGGAGGCCGACGCAGTCGAGCGCAGGGAGTTCGTCTCCTTTCAGGCCGGAGAGCTTCGCGCGGCGAACCTCGAAATGGGCGAGGACGAGGCGCTGGAGGCGGAAAGGTCGCTCCTTTCCCACGCCGAAAAGCTCACCGAGTGCTACAACACCGCCGAAGAGGAGCTTTCCCTGGGGCAGTCCGCTTCCATCGACGGACTTTCGAGGGGCAAAAGGGCGGTGGAGAAGGCCTTCGCCAACGATCCCGGAGCGGCTGAGATCTTGCGCCTTCTGGAAGAGGCGTTGGTGCCGTTGAAAGAGGCCGCGCTGGCTGTTTCGTCGCGCCTTCGGGAGATACGCTCCGACCCGGCGCGTCAGGAGGAGATTGAGGAGCGGCTTTCCCTCATCCGCAGGCTGGAGCGAAAGCACGGCAAGGGGATAGAGGCGCTGCTGGAGAAGCTAAAGAAGTTTGAAGAGGAGCTTTGGGAGCTGGACAACAGGACCACGGCTCTCATCGACGCCCATACTGCGAAGGAAGCTGCCCGCAAGGAGCTTCTGGAGGCCGCCGCCGCCCTCTCGTCGGCGCGGAGCAGGGCGGCCGAAGCGCTATCGAAGGGCGTCGGCGAGGAGCTTTCGGCTCTCGGCCTCGGCGCCTCCTCCTTTCTGGTGGGGATAAACGAGACCGAACCGGGGCCGGAGGGGGCGGAGGAGGTCTGGTTTCTCCTCGCGCCAAATCCCGGCGAGGAGCCGAAAAGGCTTTCGAGGATAGCCAGCGGCGGCGAGCTCTCGCGCATCCTCCTCGCGGTAAAGAACGCGCTGCGCGACGGGGCTGTCGAGACCCTCGTCTTCGACGAGGTGGACGCGGGCATAGGCGGCAGGGTCGCCGAGCGGGTGGGTGAGCGCCTCAAGCTCCTCTCGGAGAGCTGCCAGGTGATCTGCATAACCCACCTGCCGCAGATAGCGTGCATGACGAGCGCCCATTTCCTCGTCGAGAAGAGCACCGAAGAGGGGCGCACCTTCACGAGGGTGCGAAAACTGGATCAGAAGGGGAGGGTTGACGAGCTGGCAAGGATGCTCGGGGCCGAAGGGCAGGACAACGCCGCCTACCAGCACGCGCTGGAGCTTTCAAAGAGGTCTTCAAAGTGAGCGAAGTAATTATCGAAAGGGCCACTCTGGCCGACGTGGAACAGATGAAGCTGGTGCTCGACGTGTACGCGGCGAAGGGAGAGCTTTTAAGCCGCTCCCGCCTCGACCTCTACGGGCGCATCCGCGATTTCATAGTCGCCAGAGAGGACGGCGAGGTCATAGGGCTCGCGGGAGTTCACATCCTCTGGTTCGACCTCGTCGAGATACGCTCGCTGGCGGTGCGCGAGGACAGGCAGGGCAGGGGCGTGGGCAAGCTGCTGGTGGAAAGATGCCTCGCCGACGCGAGGGAACTGGGCATCAAGAAGGTCTTCGCCCTCACCTACAGGGCGGAATTCTTCAAGAATCTCGGCTTTAACGAGGTGGACAAGTCCGAGCTTCCCCACAAGGTCTGGCTCGACTGCATCCACTGCACCCAGTTCCCGAACTGCAACGAAATTCCCGTGATGCGCGAGGTGTAGGCTTGACCCCTCACGAGATACTGGACAACCTTTCGGAAGCTCTTTCAGGCAGAAAATGGCTGGCGAACGTCTGGCTGGAGGAGGGGCTGCGGGCCGAAAAGCCGGGCGAAGGCCCTTCGGAGCTGGAGCGGTGGAATTCCGGGTTCGTCACCCTCGAAGTCGAGCTTTCGCCGGGGAAGGCCGGTTTCGCGGAAGCTCCCGCCGGTGAAGGCGGCTTCGACCCTCCCGGACTTCTTGAGCGCGCTCTCGCCAGCGGCGCGGTGATGGGAAAGGACAAATTCCGCGTACTCCCCGAAGAGATCGAGACGCCGCCCGAAATCGACCTTGGCATAGAGGACGGGGAGTGGCCCAGGCTCACCGCCGAACTGGCGGAGGAGCTTGCGGAGGGGGTCCGGCGCGCCTGTCTCGGCTTCGACCGAAGGGTTTTTTCGGCGAGAAAACCCGCTTTCGAGGGGTCGCGCACTCTTCGCGCCGTAGCCGTTGAGGGCAGCCGGGTCTACTGGACCTCTACCGAATACTCGCTTTCAGTGGAGGGGGCGGCGCGAAAGGGAAAATCCGCCGAATCCGCCTGGGCTTCGCGGGATTTCAGGAAACTCTCGCTGGCCGATCCCGCCTCGGTGGGAGAGGAGGCGGCGCGAAGGGCCTGCGAGCTTCTCGGAGGCAAAAGCGCTCCTACAGGCAGCTTTCCGGCTCTCATCGACGCCCGCGTGGCGGGGGAGTTTCTCGAAGTTCTGGCCCCGTCGCTGCTGGGCAGGAACAAACAGAAGGGCAAGTCGATCTTCAGGGGGGCACCCGGCGAAAGCGTTCTGGCAAAGGCCGTCACGATAGTGGACGACGGGCTACTGTACGGCGGAATGGACACCCAGCCCGTGGACGAGGAGGGGAGCGCCAGAAGAAGGAATACCTGCATCGAGGAGGGAGTCCTGCGCGCCTTTTTGTACGACCGCGCTTCCGGGCTTCGCGAGGGGAGGGGCTCGACCGGCAACGGCTCGGGCTCACCCGGCTCGGCGGTCTCTCCCGACGTGACCAACTTTTATATAGCTCCCGGAACCGGCGGCTCGCCGGAAGAGCTTTTGGCGGCGATGGGAAGGGGGCTCTGGGTGAGAGAGGTGATGGGGGCGCACACCATCGACCCTGTTTCCGGCGATTACAGCCTCGGCTGTTCGGGACTCTGGGTGGAGGGCGGGAAGGTAAGCCACCCGGTCACCGGCGCGGCTATAGCGGGGAATATTCTGGAGCTTTTCAGGAGGGTGGAGGGCGTCGGCTCGGACCTGACCTTTCACGGGTCGCTCGGAGCGCCTTCGCTGCTAGTCGGAGGGATGGATATCTCAGGTTGAGTTGTAGGGCGGGCTCGGCCCGCCGGTCTACGTTTGCGGGACTTCGCCCCGCTCCCCTTGGTACTTCTTTTAGAAAGAAGTACCCAAGAAATCGGCCCGGAAGGAGCCGCTCGCTGCGGCGGGGGCGTGAAGGGGCAAAACCCCCCCGCCGCCCTTTCCGCACTCCGCTCCCTGCGTCACCTACGGGCCCCGAAGGGGAACGAAAGGAAGGCTCGTCCAAAAACGAAATAATGAAATGTTTTTGGACTCGAAGGTAGTTTGTTTGCAGCTAGTAAAGCCAGATGTAGTCCCTGCCGAAAACCAGCCCCTTTTCCCTGTAGAACTCCTCCACCAGCGTCCGGATATCCTTGTAGCGCACGGCGGTGAGAATTAAAGCATCCTTTAATGGGGCTTCTTCGGGCGTTAAAACAGGGATTCCCAGTACGGTTTTGCCCGCCTGGACGGGGTCGATAAAAAATCTGATCCCCTCGCCTCCCTTCCGAAGCTCTCCCGCAGCGACCCTTCCCGTTCGCCCCGCGCCCCACACGGCTATGGGCCTGTCCGGGAGGTGGGGCAGGACTCCCGCCCGCCTCAGCCGGGGAAAGTAGCCGCTTTTCAGCCGGAGGAAGGCGTCGAAGGAGTAGCGCTTCGAGGTCCAGGTTTCTCTGGCCGGATGGTCCCTCCACTTGAGCACCTTCGCCTCTACCTTCCCGAATTTTTTACCCCTTTCAAGCAGCCGGAGGAAAAGCTCGTAGTCCTCGGGAAAGGGGCCGTCGCGGTAGCCGCCCGCGTCAACGACATCCTTTGTGCGAAAAAACCAGGTCGGGTGGGGGAGAGGGCTCTCGGTGAGGCTGTGGAGGATTATCTCTTCCGGAGTTGAAATGGAGTTGAGCCAGCCGAGGTATTCGCCCCACCCCGCGCCGCTCTCGCCGAGAGGTTCGACGAGCCCGCCCCAGAGGGAAATTCCGGGGAATTTTTCCGCGTGGGCGAGCTGGAGGGCGAGCCTTTCGGGGCTTGTGAGGTCGTCGCAGTCCATCCGGGCGGTGAAGGGGGTTTCGACTCTCGCAAGAAGGCTGTTCAGCGCCCCGGCTATACCGGAGGAGTTCCCGTTTTTGAGGACGGCAAAGCGGCTGTCCCGGCGGGCGTGGCCTTCGAGGATCGAAAGGGTGGAGTCTTTCGAGCCGTCGTCGAGGACAAGGCATTTGAAATCCCCAAGCGTCTGGGCGCTCAGGGAATCGAGGGCCTGACCGAGGTAAGACTCTCCGTCGCGTACGGGAAGGATGACGGTGATTTTTGGCGAAGGCATGTTTCCCAAAATAAAGAGGGCCGCCAACCGGCGGCCCTCGGAAGTGTTGCGGCCGGTTTAGTAGCAGGTCTGCTTGTAGTAGTCGAACCACCCCTCGGCGTTGGTGGAGGCGGTGTTGGGGGTGTCCACGAAGAGGCCGGAGTAGAAGTTAGCCCCGACGGGGTATGCGCCGTAAGACAAAGTTACCGCCGTAGTCCAGTTCGTAGCCGAGGAATTTTTGTACTTGAATACGAAGTAACCGCCGGTGGTCGTTTTCTCGATACGGAGGTCGTAGGGCGGCGTAAGCATCACGCCGGTGTTGAAAGCCGACATCGATGCGCCGTTGAAGTAATACATTATCAGGTTATGCGGGGTGTCCCAGGCCGCATTGGGGTCCGCGTAACCGGCGAAGGTCACCGAGTTCACCTTCTCTTTGGTCTTGTCGGTGGTCATTACAAGTCCGGCTCCCGAGATCAGGCCGGGAGTGGGATCCGTGTCGGTCAGGCCGGATATCCTCGCCTCGATCACGAAGGTGCTGGAGGTGGTCGTGTGGTACAGGGCGTTGTCCACGGTGAGAACCGCCGGTCCCGTCGAAGCGTTGTTGTTTACCGCGGTGACGGCGAGTAAGTCGCCGCTGATTATGTTTCTGTAGCTCAATCCCGCGTTGCAGCCGTTGTCCAGGCAGTTAAGGCTCCACTCAGGGGTGAGCGAGGTGAAGTAGTCGGTGTAATCGAGGAAGCAGTTGTCGATGTTGACCTTGATCGAGGTCGATGCGTTGCGCGTCGCTCCGCAGGCGGCTATCACCAGCGGCTCGGTGTAGGTCGCCGTGCCTGTACCCGTAAAGGTGTATTCGCCACTCTTCCAGGATGAGATGTCCGTCGGGTTGCTGCTGCAGACGTCTCCGCCCGCGAGGCCGCAGAACTCGGTCGTGAACTCGTCTCTGGGCGCCGCGTTGAGGGGATAGGGAGGCCAGACGACGCCGGCCGGGGGAGTGATGGTGAAATTGACCTTGTTCAGCTGGTCGGTCATTGTCGAGGGAACGAGCGGATCGACGAGGTGGTCGTCGCTCGGAGTGATCTTCCAGTAGAGGTTCCTTCCGTTAGTAGAATCGAGGCCCCATTCGCTTCCGTCGAAGGGGAAATCGGTCACGAGAGTCGGGGTCGGGCACCTGACGAAGAAATTCTTGCCAGCCGAGACGCAGTCCAGGCTGTCCGAGACATCGATGAGCAGCGGGCTTGCGGGCTGCTTGAAGGTAGCGGTTACCGTCGCGCCGAAGGAGGAGTTGAACTCCACCGCTCCCGCGGGAGAGGCGTGCCAGGTGAGGGTGCCGGAACCGCCCGTCGCGGTGAGGGTGACCGTTTCGCCGACCTCGTACTCGTCCTTGAGGGGCGTTATCGTCGAGATGTCGAGGGCCGAGGACACCGTTACGAAGGACTCGTAGATGCCGGTGCAGTATTCAAGGGTGTCTCTTGCGGTGACGACCGAGGTACCGCACTTCTTGCCGGTTATCCAGGCCGAGTAGGCGCCGGAGGCGACGGGGCTTACTTCCACCACCGTCTCACCGACCGCGTTCGGAGTCGCGCTCCAGGCCCAGGCCGCGAAGGGATAGGTTTCGCCGCCCGCGTCTACCACCTGCAGGTAGGCAGTGGGTTCGACGCCCGCTACGAGTTCAAAGGGCACGGCGGGATTTTCCGGTACGGTGTCGGGGCGAAGGGCCAGACCCACGCACTGGGTGGATACCCGCACGGGGATCATTATGGAGCAGTTGTTCTTGTCTACGATCCATATGGAGGTGGTTCCCTGGGCGACCGCGGTGACCACGCCGCCGGCGGTCACCGTGGCTATGTCGGGGTCGGAGGTCTGGAAGATGAGAGGTTCGGTGAAATCCCTTACGTCGATGGAGGTAGTATCTCCGGGAGACATGTCGATCGCCCTCGGAGTCGCATTGATCTTGCAGCAATCGACGCACAGCGAGTTGCCGTCGCTTGTAGACTGGTTGAGCGCGTAGTTGTACCAGAGCTCCGGCGAGCCGCTGCCGCTGTAGCCGCGCTCCGAATTAATAGCGCCGAAGACCGAGGGGTTGCCGTTTCCGGCGAACTCACCGTCTACGTAGATAGCGCCGTTGACGTGGACGCCGAGGGTGAAGCTTGAGCGGGCCGCCGTCGGGTCGGGACGTATCGGCAGTTCGCTCTCGTCGAATACCGCCGTGTTGTGGTCGTAGCGAAGATCCTTGTTCGGAGGCGCCTTGACAGTTACCGGGGTGGTCGCGCCGAGGCCGCCGAATTCGAGAGAGCCCGCGATGTAGGTTATGCCCTTGGTGAAGAAGCTGCCCGAGGCCGTCCAGCGGGGGAGGGCGTCCAGTATCGTCTTGCCCGCGGGCTTGGTCATCGGGGTGGCGTTTATTATGGCGTCGGTGAGGGCGGTGTCGGATATCCACAAGGGTCCTGCTCCGCCCGGTCCGGCCTGGCACCAGGAATCGAGAAAGAGGAAGTCGCCGTTGTTGTTCGCGTTCGGGTACTGCATAAGGGCGGCGAAGGTGGTTGAAACCTTTCTCCTCGGGTTGTAGAGCGACCCCGGCGTGGTGGGTATGGCGCACCAGTAGGAGTTGTTGGAGTGGGTCATCGCCAGTCCGCGCATCAGATCGTAGTTCAGGAGAACCACCATCTCGTTTATGCGCGAGCTGGAGATGTTCGTGAAGTAGTGGCCGTAACCGATGGGCACGTCGTTCTTGAAGGGCTGATAGACGCCGGTATGGCCGGCGGGCGGCTGCAGCCCCTGAATTAGACCGTCGTCGAGGCTGGTGGTGCCCGCCTTGCCTACGTAGAGGTCGAAGAGGCGGTCGGAATTGCCGGTGCCGCCGAAGGGGTTGCCGTCATACTGTCCCGCGGCGCTCTTGGCTATTCTCTTGTTGGCCGTCGGAACCGTGACCTGCCCGCGAACGACGACGTCGCCCCAGTGGACCTTGAAGTTGCCGTTCCACGAAGCGCCGCCGCCGGAGGTGATGGCGTTGGGGAAGCAGAGCGGCAGGGGGGGTATCAGCGTGGTTGACCAGTCTCCGCTGTCCGGGCAGGAGTCGGAGGGGTCGTTGACGTTTACCCACGGCCTGATGATCATGGAGGATCCCTTGTTCTGCGGGTACTCCAGCTTGAGGTTATGATGATTGCCCTGCGCCGAGGGGTTGGGGAAGACCTTGATCTCCCCTTCAAAGAAGCGGTAGGGCGGGGTTACAGGGTCGACGGTGCTGACGAGGCCGATGAGATCTATATCCTCTATGTCGAAATCCTGCCCGAACTGGTCCCTGATGATGACAGTCACCGGATTGGGGAAGATGCCTCCCTCGTGCCTGCAATGCTCTATCTGGAAAAAGAGGGTGGAGAGCTGCTGGGCGCAGTAAGAGCCGCCGTTGACTATGTCCTGAATGCCTATGTCGGTCTTGTAGAAGGCGCGAAAATCCATGCATTCGTTGCTGACGGTTATTGTGGCTTCGTTCTGGCAGGACCAGGGGGGAACCTCGGCGCTGGTGGAGCCTGCCCTGACGGTAAGGGTAGTGAGGGATGCGGCGTCCCCTATGGAGAGTTTGGCCGTGACCGTGCCGTCGGGGCCGGTAACCACCGTTGCTTCTCTGGATTTTATTCCGTTGAGGGGCAGGTGGGTTACCCGGTCAACCCAATAGGGCTGGCCCGCAGCCGGCAGCAGCGGAACCTCGTCGATCGTCAGAAGGACATCCTTGTTGACGAAATCGCAACCGCCAACAGTTACGTCGGCATAGCCCTCGCAGGTGGTCACAATGTCGGCCGCGGTTGTGAGCCCGCAGGTTCTGCAGGGCCGCATATTTATTTGATAAGTTTTCGTGACGGTTACGGGACCTGAGTCATTGACGAAGTTATTGGATCTTAAGGTGAAATCGACATATGGATTTGAATCGGCGTAAAGGTCCGGATCGATGGTGCAGCCATTTTTAGCGAAAAAAACCTTGTATTCGGAGTTAGCGTAGGCGGACTCCAGATTTATCAGGTTCGTAACGGGGTTCGGAGGGTCTGGTACCGGCGGTTTCCCGAGACCCCCGATTGATTCCGGGCCGAGCACCCCGGTTGTGTGAGTGAAGAAGGCATCGATGGAGTAGCCTCCAACCGAGTTCATGTTGGCAACTCTGTTGCCCTTGCAGTCGGTGACGACTAATGTGTCCACGTAGTCGTATTCGGGATCGCTGTAATTCGGAGCTATGAAATCGGGAATCGGTACGGTGTTGCAATCGAGCGTGGCGAAGTTCACTCCAAGGTTGCTTACTATTTTCGAGGTGTCCGGATTGTCCGGATCCGAAATAATAGTAAAATCCGCCGGCGGCCACGGAAAAAGTGGAATGGTGAAGACATTGTAGGGAGGCCCCGTGATCGTTTCCTCTATCCCGGTGAGGGGATTGATGAACCAGAACCCCTGCGTAATCCAGGCGGGGAGCACGTCCTGCGCCCTGACCAGTATGTCGTACCTTCCGGTGGCGACGTCGGTGGGGGTGGCTGTCGGGGCGGTGGCGGCGATAGCTCCCGTGGGGCGGTCGATCCTGAAGGCGTTTTTGCCAACCTGAAAACTTGCCGTGTCCCCCGGCGCGCCCCAGCCGCCCGCGACATTGTCGCTGTCGGAGATGGTTCCGAGCGGTTCGTCGGTGCCGGCGACGGTGCGGAAGGTAAGAGGCGCGGTGGGGTCGACCACGTTGTCGCACTGGTCGTAGGCAAGGATGCTGAAGACGAAGAAATCGTCGCGGCAGGTGACGAAACTCGCGTCCGGCGGAGCGGGCTGGTCGGCCATGTCGGCGATGGTATAGCCGGTTTGAGTGATCTTTGCCTGTACGGGATCGCCCTCTACGAAGTTTATCGTTTTAGACGTGCGAAGTTCAGGGGGGTCACCGCAGGCGATCATCGCCACTGCCTCGACGGTGAAAGGACTCTTGGCGCCGGTATAGCTCATCGTGGTAGTGGCAATACCGCCTACGGTCGTAGCAGAGGCCGGGGTGAGGGCCGGGCCCGGGGTGAGCATCGTGAAGTTTACCGGGGTGCCGTCGGCGACCGGGTTTCCCTCGCCGTTGAGCACCGTGGCGGTGACGACGGTCGGGTCCGGGCAGCGCGGGGACTCGGGGCTGGCCGATAACTCTATGGTGCCGCATTCGGTCGCGGTTATGTTGCGGATGCTGGTGATCGTGGTGTAGTTTCTGCGCCGGAACTGGTTGGGCAGGGCTCCGCTCGCGACGTAGGCGGTCTGGTTGCTCAGCACGAAGCCGGTGCGGGGCGTTCCGTCGGTGGTGTAGGTGCCCACCGAATTGTCCTCCAGCGCGAAATCCTGGCTGTATTTGTCGTCGGGCTTTTCGGAGGCGAGGACAAGTTCCACCTCTACGGTCTTGACCCCGATCCTTTCGCCCTCGGTGTCGAGATCGTAGGGCATCGGGCTCGGCTCGCCGTCGCTTTCGGAGGGTATGCGCCTGCCGTCACCGTCGTAGTACTTGAAGATCAGGTTGTCTACGTTGGTTGCCACAAGCTCCATTATCGGGTCGCCGGTGGGGTCCGAGGGGTCGGGGGTGATCCGGTAAAGGTTGTAGGGGGGGCCCCCGAGAGCGAGGGGCACCTCCCAGTTGAATTCCTCGGATTCTTCCACGGTCCCGTCGTTGTCCCGGTCGAAGCTCGCATCAACGACGGTGATCGTTTCGGTAGTGGTCCCGCCGGGCTTGCTCAGGGCGAACATCACCACCTCGTCGGCGCTTATCCTGCCGGGGGTGTTTGATTCCGGGTCGTCGTACTGGACGGCTATGAACCTGTCGCCCGCGCCCAGTATCGGTCTTCCCCGTATGGACATGGGGCCGCTGCCGGTGAGGGCGAAAGCGCCCGCCTGCTGCACCGACCTGACGATAAAATCCTGCGCGGTACGGGCGCGCTGCTGCATCTTGGCGGTCTCGTCCTGCACCGTGTAGCTCTTTATCTGGGAGAGAAAGAAGGGAAAGACCGCGAGTCCGAGAAGGATTATCCCTATGCCGAGTGCAAGCAGCAGCTCGACCTGCGTAAAGCCAAGATCCTTGCGGTTGCGTCTTTTTGTATTCATGGCGCTGCTCCGGCGCGCCCGGCATTCAAAGGGGCGCAAAAGTTCTCTCCCGAGGTGCGGGACCGTGTGTTTTCGGCTTCGTGACGTTTATTCTTCACGCCAGGACTCTCTTTCGACCGTATGGATGGAGGGAACGTAAGGACCTATTCCCATGCCCGGCAACGTTTTCAGACTGGTGTCGTAGGTGATTATGTAGTTAGGCGAGGTGACCATGGCCGGATTGAAGGGGAAATCCGCGATTTCGCTGAACCAGGGGCTCGCGAGCGAACCGGTGAAGGTGAGGTCGATTCCCGCCCAGTTCTCGATCTTCCTCGGGAGGTCTTCCACACCCTCCGCTTCGGTGGCCGACCCGCCGGTCATGTAATCGTAGCGCCCGGCGATTATTGCGGCGTTGTACCTTGTCTGCGAGGCGTTGGTTACGCCCGCTACGGCCGGGGGATAATGGAGTTCTCCCCACGAGTTGGAGATGAAGGTTACGGCGTCGGCGACTATCACGCAGGGCTGGCTGCCGACCGAGTTGAAGTCGCCCTCGACGTAGACCGGGTTGGGGGTGGCTATAATCGTTGGAACCTTGAGGGTGGCGTTGCCCTGAATATCGGCGGTGTCGGTGCGGACCCTTCCCCCTTGGGAGCCGATAATCTTTATCGCCGATATGGAAAAGGCGTTGGGCGTTTTTGCCGCATAGATGAGGAGGGATCTGCCGGTGAGATTGAGCCCCATGCTGACGAGGTAGTCCTCGTACCAGTGCTGGAGGCGCTGGAGGTCGATTACGATGAACTCCACCGGTTTTGTTTCCCGGGGGTCGTTGGCTTCGAGGATCGTCGGGTAGTCCTTGTTCATCAGGATCCCGGCGTCATCCAGATACGTAACATGAATTGGCAGGGTGTGGTCCTCAAGGGGCTGGTGCTCCTTGGAGTAGATTATCGTCCTCGCGACGAAGTTCGCGTCGATGCCGGATTCGTCGGGGTTTACCCTCGCCTCGTCCCAGGTGTTGAGGGCCATAAGCGCCCCCGTCGAATCGAGGTAACCCTCCACCTCGTTCGCGAACGACACGGGAACGGAGCCGTTGACGCTGAAGAGTACGTTGAGCGCCCCGCCGTCGTCGTTTATCTGGAAGGTATCGACGAGGGGGTCCGCAGGGACCGAGGCGTCTTTATCTGCCCGAAGTTCAAAGATTCCACCCCGGTCCAGAATCCCGCTTCCCGGCGCTCTCAATCTGTCCACGCCCACCCGGAGGGCGGAATCGGTTTCCACCATGAATTCGTTTTCGTACTGGCCCCTGTTCAGGCGGGTTATGGACTGGGCGATTGCTTTTTCGCCAATGACGGGGACGGTGATTTCGAGGGTGCCTCCGCCCGCGGCGGAGTCGGAGTTGTCCTGCTGTATGGCCATGTGATATTCGACCGAACCCGTGGCCGTGAGGGCGTTTGAGCCCCTGTTTTGATCGAAGCCGAAGAGGATGCCGTTTTGGGGGGCGAGGTAGATTCTGCCGTTCGCATGCACCCTGCCGCCGTTCACCGTAAGCTGCGCCGCCGCCTGCGGACGCCAGTTCATGTGGCCTTCGTAAAAGGCGAGGTACTGGGTCAGCGGGCGGGTGAGCACCCGTATCGTCTCGCGAACCGTCGCGCTGTCGGTAGTGTTGACGCCCGTCGCGAAAGCCTCGATCTCATACTGGCGCGCCATGTTGTCCATCACCATCCCGTTTTCATTGGTGGGAAAGGAGACGTTGGCGGTCTGATCGATGCCCACGGGCTGGGGCGTCCAGGAGACGCGGTAGGTGAGGGCGTAGCCGTTGAAATTCGAGCCGTCGAAGCCGTGAGCGCCCGTGGTTACGTCCACCGGCGGGTCGGCCGGATCGGGGGGGATGAAGTTCCCCGTGGAGTTGTAGGAATCCATTATCTGGAGGATAGCCGCGTTGCGCGCCGCCTCGGCGGCGTAGAAAGCCTGTTTGCCGCTCTTCTGGTTGCCGACGGTGCTGGTGTCCATGGTGGAGCTGAGAATCGAGCCCGCCCCCAGCAGGGAGAGTATCGCCAGTATCAGGAGCCCCGTAACGAGGACTATTCCACGCTTGTCAGAGAGCCGCATCGCTATTGCCTCCTGTGGACGACGGTGTCCAGGGTCACGTCTCTTTTTTTGCCGTACCTGTCCGTCCAGGATGTGATCACGGTGATTCTGGCAAGATCGAATCTGGGAGGCAGGTTCGGATCCGGCTCAAGATTTATCGGCTGTACCCGCTGGATTCTTTCGACCTGGAATGCCGCTGCGCCGCCCATGCCCGGAACGTCTATGACCTCTTTCAGGCCGTATATCCCGTCGCCGTCGTCCACGTCGTCGTGGGCGCCGTCGTCGTAGAGGACCGGGAAGACGAGGTTCGCGTCCCAGGGGGCGGTGACGGGGACGCCGCCGTTGTCGCCGGAAAGGAGGCCGTGTACTATGAAACTGGCGGGAGAGCCGCCCGAAACGTCCCGCAGGGAGGTGAAATTACCGCTGGCGGAGATCAGGTAATCGAAATCGAGAGTCGAATAGGTGTCGGCCCGGTCGCTGCGGGCGTAGGAGGTGAGATGCTCCATCTTCTCCTGCCCTATTACCGTGGCCTGGCTCAGCATGTTGTTGAAGGTGTTTGCGTTGACGTAGACGAGAGTCATCTGGACGATGGCTAAAAGGCCTATCGCAAGGATGACCATCGTCACCAGAACTTCGATGAGGGTGAAGCCCTTGCGTCCCATCAGTACTCCTTCCAGACCGAGCCGTCGTATTTGAACCGGCGGACCATTCCGGCCCGAAGGACCTGGACCGCTTTTGTCCTGTCGGAACGCGAGTTCGTCAGGTCCCCGGAGGGAATCAGATAGATTTGCCCGCTCCGGTTGCTGAGGCCGTTTTGCAGAAAGGTTATGGAGGGATAGACCTCCGAGCCCCCCGGCACCCCGAAGGCCGCCGCGGCGCTCTCTTCCGAGACGGGGGCGTCGGCGGGAACCCCCGTACCCGATATCCTTCCGATGGAGACTCCAGCGAAGGTCGGCACGCCGGAGCTTCCCTCGAAAGAGAGGGTGTTTATGGTGGTAAGGGAGTCGTCGGCGTTTATCTGGGCGAGGACGACGGTTTGCGCGACGGTATCGACGGTGACGATCTGGGGCAGATTTTTCGATATCGCCCGCATTCGCGCCAGCTGCATTTCCGAGGCGACGACCTTGGAGGCGTTGTCTACGCGGTACTTCGGTATGTAAAGATTGAGGGCCGGGACCGCGATGACCCCGATGACGGCGATAATTGCTACCGTCACCATAAGTTCAACGAGGCTAAAGCCCCCTTGTCTGTTCCCGCTGGCTCTCATGTTCATCCCCGGCCGTCCGCTGTTGAATCAGCGCCTGCCCGTTAAGATACGTCATCGTGTTTTATAAACGCCCGGTCAAAACGCACCGTCTTAATCCTGTAATGTATTACAAAAGCGCGAATAATGCCAGTTTATGAGCTTTCTCCCATATAGGCCTGGCGCAGCACCTCCGAGGGAGTGGTCATCCCCGAAAGCACTTTTCCCACTCCCGCTTCCATTAGCGTAAGCATCCCCTCCGAACGGCCGATCGCCTCAATCTCCTGTGTGGAGGCCCGCAGGTGGATGGCGTCCGCCACCGCCCTCGAAACCCCCAGTATCTCAAAGATGCCTGTCCTTCCGAGGTATCCCGTGCGCCTGCACCGGGGGCACCCCTCGCCGGCGAGAATCTGCGTGTCCCCAGGGAGGCACAGCAGCCTGGCCTCGTCGGGATCGATCAATCTATTTACTGCGCAATTGTTGCAAGGGGTACGCACAAGTCTTTGAGCCATCACCCCAAGGAGGGTGGAGGAAAGCAAAAAGGGCTCCACCTCCATGTCCAGAAGCCTGTTTATCGCCCCCGGAGCGTCGTTGGTGTGGAGGGTCGAGAGGACCAGATGGCCGGTGAGGGCGGCCTGAATCGCCATCTTCGCGGTTTCGGCGTCGCGTATCTCGCCGACCATTATAATGTCCGGGTCCTGCCGAAGGAGGGTCCGCAGCGCATTGGCGAAGGAGAGGCCTATGTGGCTTTGCACCCCTACCTGGTTGAATTCAGGGCAGATGTTTTCTATAGGGTCTTCGACGGTGGAGACGTTGTAAGCCTCCGTCGATATCTTTTTCAGGGCGGTGTAAAGGGTTGTCGTTTTGCCGGAGCCGGTGGGGCCGGTGACCAGAAATATCCCGTGGGGCCTCGCGAGAAACCCTTCGACGAGTTCGAGCTCCCTCCCGGCGAGGCCGAGTTCCGAGAGATCCTTGTCCAGAAGGATCGGATCGAAAATCCTCAGCACGGCTTTCTCCCCGAAAGCCACCGGAAGGGTGGAGACGCGAAGTTCCACGGAGGTCTGTCCGTGTTGGGCCTTTATCCTGCCGTCCTGCGGGAGGCGCTTTTCGGCTATGTCCATCCGGGCGAGGGTTTTTATCCTCGAAACTATCCCCGAGTGAACCCTTCTGGAAAAGGTATGTACGGTGTGGAGGACGCCGTCTATGCGGAGCCGCACGACGCACTGCTCCCTTTTGGGTTCGATGTGTATGTCGCTGGCTCGCTGGTCGAAGGCGTAGCGGAGCAGATGGTCCACGGCGCGGACGATGTGGCTGTCGCTGACGTCCACGTCCGATTCCGAACGCATCGAAAAGAACTGCTCCAGGTTCTGGATGTCCGGAAGCTGCGAGAGATCCTTTTCCGCTGCGGCAACCGAGGTCTTGAAGCCGTAAATCTCGCGTATGAGATGAAGAATCTCGCCCGCGGGGGCCATGAAGATGCGCACCCTTTTCCCGAGCCGGGCCCTTATTATGTGCAGGGCCTCGAAATCCGTCGGATTGGCCATGGCGACGGGAGCCGGGTCTATTTTCGGATCGAGTACGAGGGAGGCGTGCTTGAAAGCGAACGCCCTGGGAAGGGATTTGACTATCGCCTCGCTGTCGAGCTTGAGGGGGTCTATGTGTATCGTGGGGACGCTTAGCTTTTCGGCGATAGCCTCGACTATTTCAGTCGGTTCCAGAGGCTCGTTTTCGCGAAAGGGCGGGGAGAACTCAAAGGAATGAATGAGAGTCGCGGGATCGTCCGCCTCGACCTCCGAACTCTGGGCGGCTATCTTCGCGCGCTGGATTTTCGATCTCTCGAAGATGTAGCGCGCCTGCTTCTCGGTCAGAAGATTTTTCTCAAAGCAGGCCGCCAACGCCATTTCGAGGTTCAGCGAAGTATGTATGCGCTTTTTGTCCTTCACGTCCTTCACGTCCTTCACGGTCTTTCTCCTTGAGCCGGACGCGGGTTTTTGATAAAAATCCCTCTGGAAAGCCGCGTCGGCGCGGCCAGGGGATCAGCTCCGGGAAGTGATGCCAAAGATTGGATAACGGTTTTCAACACAAGTTTAAAATATATCCAAAAAAGGTTAATCCCAAGGCGTTTGAAATATTTATCGGCCAATTCGCCGATTATCTCAAGTTATCTTTGAGCGAAGGGAAGAAAGTTTGAAGTATCGCCCTATAGTTGGATTGGCGCTGGCTTTCTTCGCGGCGGGCTGCTCGGTCTCGGCTTTGCCGGACGCCGAAACCTTCCTGCGTCAGGAGCCTTCTCCTTTTGCTGTCGCCCCGCGCGATAAGGCTTCGATTCATGCTCCCGTCGCGGAACCCGCCGCACCGCCCGCACCCCTCGCAGTCGAAGAAACCTCCGTGACGACTCCGCCCCCGGCCGAAGTTCCGTCCCCCTCAGCTTCCGGCACGGTTTCGCCTGAAGTTTCCGAACAGGCGGTCAATGAAGAGGATGCTTCCCCTTCAACCCCTGCGACGGCTTCTCCGGCGGAGGAAAATAAGGATATTACTTCAGACTCCGGTGAAGCGTGCGATGCCGGACTTCCCGTTAACAGCGAGACGGAAGCCCGCCTTCAGGCTGTAGACAAAGCCGTGTCGGAGCTTTCGGATCCCTCGCTGGATGAGGCGGCTGTCGCCGGGGAAGAGGTTTCCGGGGCCATAACCGAAGAAGACCTCCCCTTTGTCGAACCCGAGGAGGGGGCGCCTCCCGGACTGGTGGTGGACGACATCGAGGCCGTTCCCCCCGGCGCGGCCTGGCTTGTCCCCGACAGAGAGCCGATAAAATCCGTTCTACGCGAATTCACAGGCCCTTACCACAAGACCATGCAGAAGATACTCAATCGCTCGGGGAAACATCTGCCCTCGATAAGCCGGATTCTGCGTGAAGAGGGGCTGCCGGGAGAGCTGGCTATCGTCGCGATGGTCGAGAGCAGCTTCGTCCTCAACGCGAAATCTCCCTCCGGCGCCGGGGGGCTCTGGCAGTTCATACCCTCTACGGGAAAGCTCTACGGGCTCAAGGTGGACTGGTGGGTAGACCAGAGGATGGACCCCGAGCTCTCCACCAGGGCGGCGGCCAGACACCTAAAAGACCTCTACGCCAAGTTCGGCGACTGGGAGCTTGCCATAGCCGCCTACAACGCCGGGTCGGGAACAATCTCCCGCGCGCTGGACAGGTGCCGCAAGAAGGATTTCTGGGGCATAGCGGCCTCGGGACGCCTGAGAAGGGAAACCGTAAGGTACGTGCCCAAGCTGTACGCCTTTTTGCTCATCTCCAGCGATCCGGCGCACTACGGCTTCGTCAACGCTCTGGAGCCGGAGTACACGTTCGACACCGTAACGGTGGACGCGGCGGTGGACTTCGCTACGATAGCGGCGAAGAGCGGCGTTGACAAAAAACTGCTGGAGCAGCTAAATCCCGCTCTTCTCAGGGGATGTACTCCCCCTAAAACCTCCGGCTATCCCCTTCGCGTTCCTCCTGGCAGCGCAGAGGCCGTCAGCGCTGCAATCGCGGGTCTCGGCGAGGAGGAAAAACTGGTCTTCGAGTCCTACGCGGTAAGGCAGGGAGATACGTTTGAGAAGATAGCCGGTAAATTCGGCACGACAGTAACGGCTCTCCTCGATTTAAACAGGATGGACGCCCCCAAAAAGCTGAAAAGAGGCTCGAAGATAGCGGTTTCCTGCGCTCCCGGAATGATTGCTTCAGTAGAGAAAATCAGCCGCGAGGAAGGGGAGCGCCTTACCCACAAAGTCCGCCGGGGCGATACAGTCTGGGGCATCGCCAGGGATTTCGGGGTCACTGCCAAAGAGATAGTCGCCTGGAATTCTCTCGGCAAAAAAGCTTCGATAAAGCCTGGCGACACTCTGGTGGTATCGAAACCCGGCTTCGCGGAGGAGTACGCCTCCCGCGGCTCCCAGATTTACACCGTGACAAGAGGCGACACAATTTCCTCTATCGCCAAATCAAAGGGGGTGTCGATACGCAATCTGCTCCTGTGGAACTCACTGGAATCCGATTCCGTAATCAGGCCCGGCGATACCCTGCGGCTCGGCCCCGAAGCCAATTAAAAAACCTTGAAGTCGTTGACAAGGTTTCATGGTTGGGATAAAACCATCTGAGCTTTGCTCCGGGGAAGACAAGCGTCAAGAGCGGATGCGGGCAATACCTTCTATTGATTATATTTACCCTTTCGGGAAGGGAATTTTTTGCAAATCTTTTCACGTTCGGCGGGTTCCGGCCAAATTTGCGTGAAAACCGGTGGTGTCCCTGACTGTGGACGGCCAAGCGGGTGCATTTCCTTCCGTTTAATGGCGCCAGCCGCCGTTGCCGTCCTTTGCTTTTTTGCCCCCGGACTGGTTTTTGCCGCCGAATACACCGCCGAGGCCACCTACACAAAAGAAGGCGACAGGAAGGCGGACGAGAGCGGGTCTGTCTTCGACGAGAAGGAAACCCGAAAGTTCACCTTCGGCTACGACCACAAAACCTCTTACGACTTTAATGTAAAACTCGGGTATGAACTGAGCCGGGCGTTTGAGGACAAGGAAGAGGATTTTGACACTCTGACCACCGATCACAGCGTCAAGGGAGAGGCGAAGGCCACCTGGTGGTCAGCGGCGAGCGAATGGTCGCAGTCAATCACCGAATCCGACGACCCCGAAACGGACACGGAGATCGACACCACCCTCAAGTTCGAGGCGAAGGCCGAGCCCAAAAACGATATCCTTCCCGATGCCGCCTTCACCTACGAGCGCAGCGACGAAACCGTCGACAAGGCCTACGAAGGCGCCTTTGAATACAAACTTCTCAAAGACCTTGTCGAATTTAGCCTTGACGCCAAAAAAGACACCTCCACTCCCCGCAGTCCTGAAGAAGACAAAACCGACGACCGCTCCTTCGCGGCCACCGCAAAATTCAAAACCGACCTGGGCGACGCCTGGAAGTTCGACGCCGAGGCAAAGCATCAGCGCGACCAGGGATTGACCCTCGACAGCGACGACCGCCTTCTCGACAAGTCCGACACGCTTACCAACGAGGCCAAGGCCAAGCTGGAGTTCAAGACCATCGAATGGGTGGATTTCGCCGTCACCCAGGAAAATAAATGGGACAAGGATTTCATGGTCGAAGAGCCCACCGAGGTGAGCCGCAAGTGGGAAGGGGAGGTGAAGGTAAGCCCAAAACCCAGCGAATTCATCGACGTTAAGGCGGACTACGTTTACACGCTGGAAAACAAAGAGGGGACCGACGCGGATACGACCACCACCTCACAGGGCGCCGGAGCCGAGCTGACCTACAAGCCCCTGGATATTGTGAGTCTGCTTTTTTCTTACGACTGGACCTACGACCACGAAAGTCCGGAAGACGAAAGCAGCATAAGAAAACGCAAGGACGAGTACAAGCTGGAGAGCGAGTGGAAGGTCTGGGAAGACCAGATCAAATTCAAGGCGACGCGCAATTTCTCCTACGAGTGGGAAAACGGCGATAGAACCAACACGGATGTCGTCTGGGATTTCGAGGGCAACCTCGAGCTTAAAGACATTCCCGGACTGGAACTGAAACCCGTCTACACGGTCAGCGCCGACTCCGGAAAAGAAAGCAAGTGGGAAGTAGCGGCCAAATATACGATTGAACTGGGTGACGTTACAAAGTTTTCAGTTGACCACAAATACTCCAGAACGGCCACCTATCCCGAGGAAGAGGTCAACTTCATAAAGCGCGAGGACGATACGAAGTTTGCGCTGGAGTTGAAGGATTTTTTCAAGAACATGACAGCCAAGGCCGAGTACGGGCATAAGGCGTCCGACGAGAGCGAGGACGACGCCCCCCCCGAATTCGAGTATACCCTTGACCTGTCTTACGGCTGGAAAGCGCTCGGCATTTACGATTTCGCCGTCGATCACGGCTACACAAGAAACTCCACCTCCGAGGACAAGAAATCCTATGACGTTTCACTGTCTTTTCCCATCTACAGGGATCACCTGAAATTCAAGTTCGAATATGGATTTGAAACGCAGATAGAGGGGGAAAAGAACGATTCCGAAAGCTATCTTGTTGAGGTAAGTGGCAAATTTTGATAATCTCTTGTTTTGTTGCCTGATATGGAGGCCGGACCCCTGCGACTCGAGAGGGTTTCCGGGATATAAGGAGGAACATAATATGCGGACTTTGTGGGCGGGGCTTATCGTGCTTGCGCTGCTGGCTACGGGCTGTTCCGGGTTGCAGGTGCAGACCTATTCAAAACCCGTTACTCCCGAGCCGGTTTACACCGGGATAAAGAGAGTAGCCGTACTGCCTTTCGACTCTCTGGCTGAGGGCGCCGTCGGGCCAAAGCACGCTGAGTTGATGCTGGTGCAGGAGCTCCTCTCCAAGGGGATCTTTGAAAGCATCGAGGAGCCGCGCTACGTGGCCGGCCTGATGAAGAAGCTCAAGCTCCGGAACACTGAATCCCTCGACAGGGAAATAGTCCGGAAGATCGGCGAAGAGCTTCAGGTTGACGCGGTCCTTTGCGGCGGCCTCATGCTCAACGGCGAAGAGGAGAAGTCCACCAGCGTGGAATTCTCGATGTTCCTCGACATGCTGGTCGTCGAAACCGGGGATCTCGTATGGTCGTCGAGGGCCTTTATCCATTCAAACACCACCGTGGCCGAGGTCTTCGGCCTCAGCGAGGGGCCCTCGGTCAACGAGCTTGCCCAGCGGGGAGTCATTCAGCTCTCCGACGAACTGGCCGTCCACCTGACCGACAACCGCGAACTGGAACTCGAACAGATATTCGAGCAGCAGAAGGAAGAGACCAAGATGGCCACGGAAGAGGCCAAGGATATTGAAGCGGAAAAGACCCAGGAAGCTGACGAGGGTAACGCCGAGGAAATCCTGCTCAAGGTCAAGCCCAAGTAAGCTGTGACGCTACGGGCGGCTACGTGGTTTATACTTATACTACTACTACTTCTGGCGGGCGGCGCATCCGCCGCCTCAAAGCCGGTATATGAATTAAGGAAGGTCTACGGGGAGCACGGCGAGGGCAGAAACGAGCTGGAAAGCCCCGCCGGACTGGCGATATCTGAAAAGGGCATACTTGCGGTAGCCGACGACAAGCGAAACGCGGTAGTGCTCTTCGACGAGGATGGGCGCTGGCAAAGGACGATAGGCGCTGAGAAGGGCCGCTCGGGAAGGGTATTCGACACCCCTCGTTGGCTTTGCTTTGACCGCCGGGAGAGAATCTGGCTCTCCGATACAGGCAACGACAGGCTTGTCGTGCTTGAAAAAGACGGCTCCATTCAGATGACCCCGGGAAGCCACGGCTTCGGGAAAGGGGACTTCCGTTCACCCGGCTCCGTGGCCGCCTCCGGTACCGGCAGGATTTACGTTGTCGATTCCGGCAACCGCAGGATAGAGATCTTTTCCAACCGGGGCGAGTATCTCGACAAGTGGTCGCCGGGTGATGTCTCCCTCAAGGGGCATTTCCAGAGGCCCAAAGCCATAGCGTTTTCTCCGGTTGACGACGGTTCCGTCTGGGTGGTGGAGGAGGGCTCCGGCGTCATAAGCCGATTCGATCTCGACGGTAACTGGAAGGCGTCCGTGGACGTAGAAAAGGTTGTGGAACGGAAGGTCAGCCTCTCGGGCATTGGGGTTGACGGCCGTTTCGGGTGGGTTTTTCTGCTGGACGCAGCCTCCGGCACCGTTCTTGCGCTGAACGCCGACGGCGCCCTGCAGACGGAGGTGAAACCGGAAGCGAACGTAAAACCCGTGGCTGTCGCAGTAAACGACCACAGGGACATATTCCTGGCGGATGCGGGGAAACAGCGCGTTTTGTATTACGAGCGCAAATAAATTATAATGGATTGCGGCACTCCATAAGCCGTTTTGCCTCAAGAAGGAAATTGCCTTTCAAGGGGCGCGGGAGAGGAAGATGGGTATGCGGAAGATGAAATTCATGGTTCTGGCAGCGGTAATGTTTTTTTCGGGGGCTATGATCGCCACCGCCGCAGACCAGGCGATGACGCCACTTGACATCCCTACGCTTCAGGGGGTCGAGGCCCTGAAACCGGGCGCGGACGCTCCCGATTTCGACGTGAAGGATACCGCCGGAAAGCCGTTCCATTTCTCCGGAAAGGATTCCAAGGGGTCGCTGCTCGTTTTCTGGTCGCTGTTCTGCGAGCCCTGCCGCGAAGAGATGCCTCTTATCCAAAGCCTCTTCGACCGCTACAAGGACAAGGGACTCAGAGTCCTTTCGGTCGCCCTTGACGGCGACGACATGGGCAAGAGCATAACCCAGTTCGCGAAGGAAAAGGGCTATACCTTCACCCTCCTTCTTGACAAGGAAAACGAAGACGGTTCGCTCGTGGTTTCGGATGCCTACTTCATCCCCGGAACGCCGACGCTGTACATTGTGAGCCCCGAAGGGAAGATAGTTTTTTCCAGGGTAGGCAGGGTCGGCGAGGAAGAACTGGAAAAGGCGATCACAGAAACTCTGGGAAAATAAATGCTTCCCCGAAAGAGCAGCCGTAGCGGGGGGTTTCGCGCCGGCGTAGCCGCTTTGGTTCTGGCTTTGTTCTTTTGCGCCGCAACCTCCTGCGCCGCAGCCGATACCGGCGCAAAAATCGAGTCTTTCAAGGGGTGGACTTACACCAACGACGAGTTCTCCCTCGATCCCTACCTCGGCAAGGTCCCCATCGTACTCGATTTCGGCTCCATTTACTGTTCGACCTGCGTTCAATCCATACCCCACCTGATAGTCCTCCAGGAGCAGTACGGTTCAAAGGTCAAAATCGTCGGCGTAAACCTGGACACTTCCGGCATCGGCCGGGTAAAGAAGTTCTTTTCCGCCTTCAGCGGCGCCCTCAATTTTCCGATACTGCTCGATAAAAGCCTCGCCATAGCAAACCAGTTCAACGTAATCACCCTGCCCACCTACATCATAATCGACAAAGACGGCAAGATCGTGTCCACCATAGTCGGTTACGATGAGGAAAACCGGGCGAAGATGGATTCGATCATCGACAAGGTCATAAAGGGTGAATCCCTCGCTGCGGCGGAAACGAAGGTGGGCTCGGAAATAGCGGTTCTTTCGCCGAGTAATTTCACGATGACCTACCAGTCAAACATGTGGGTCGTCGGGTCCGCAAACGGAAACAAGGGGCCTTTTACAGTCAAGCTGAACGGCGGTTCGCCGAAGACCGCGAAGATAAACGGCGATTCCTTTCAGGTCAGAATCCCGCTCTGTTACGGCTCGAATTTCATTGAGGTAAGCTACCCTAAAGGGGATGTAACCGGTACCCAGGCTGTGGTGCTCTTCAGAGACCCGCGAATGGGCGAGGGCTCGGGGGTAAACTTTCCCGAGTACAAGCTCCACATGCCGGAAAAGGAAAAAGTCTGCGCCGGCTGCCATGAGATGGCGCCGAACCCGGAGGAGGCCAAGGCGGGCATGTCGACCTCCTGCCAGACCTGCCACGGCTACCAGACAGAGGAAAAGTTCGTCCACGGTCCCATACCGGTGGGCGGTTGCCCCGCCTGTCACGATTTCAATTCAAAACCCCACCGCTACACGCTTACCGACGAGGGGTCCGAGCTTTGCTTCACCTGCCACGGCGACGTAAAAGCCAAGTTTCAGCGTGATACCGTCCACGGGCCGGTCGCAATGGGGCTTTGCGCGGTTTGCCACAATCCCCACAGCGCGCCCTACAAGTTCCAGCTTAGGGCCTCGCAGGCCTCGCTTTGCATAAGCTGCCACGAGGATATGAGGGAGAAGGTAGGCAAGTTCGTCGTGCATAAACCGGTCGCACAGGAACAGTGCACGAACTGCCACGATCCCCACTCCTCGGACAACCCTGAATATTTCCTTGTAGGGTCGGGCGAGAAACTCTGCTTCAAGTGCCACACCCAGGACAAGATGGCCCGCCACTCTCATCCGACCAGCGGCCCTCCGCCGGCGAAAATCGACGGAATGCCGCTCGACAAGAAGGGCGAGCTGAACTGCAAATCCTGCCACGATCCCCATGCTTCGGACGAAGCAAGGCTGACGACCTTCAAGGGCGGCTGCAACGGCTGTCACGACGCTCTGAAAAAAGCCCTCGCCCCTCCGCCGCCGCCACCGCCCGCCGAAGGCGAAGCCGGAGCGGCCACGGGGAATGCCTCCGAACAGGATGTGTCAGGCGCGGGTGAAGACGGCCAGACCGGCGACGAAGAGGTCACGGACGACTCTCAGGCTGACGAAGAGGAAGCCGCCGCCGAAGAAGAGCAGCAGCAGAGAGCCAAGCCCAAGCCTCCCCCCAGAAGAAGGCGCTAAAGAAACGGATGGCTTGCCGCGGGCGTCACTGTCCGGCCCCTGAAAAAAAATACGTAAATCCCCTGCCCGCCGTCGATATCGTGATTTTCAGCGGGGGCGGAATAGTACTCGTAAAGAGGAAAAATCCGCCTTACGGCTGGGCGCTTCCAGGAGGGTTCGTCGAATCGGGCGAGACCCTTGAAGCTGCGGCCGCGCGGGAGGCCTTCGAGGAGACCGGCCTTAAGGTCACCCTCAAAGAGCAGTTTCACACCTATTCGGATCCCGAAAGGGATCCGCGCCGCCACACAATCTCAACGGTATTTCTGGCAGAAGCGAAGGGAACTCCCGCCGGCGCGGACGACGCGCTCGAAGCCCGCGTCTTTCCCTGGAGCGAGCTTCCCGCTCCGCTGTGTTTCGATCATGGCAAGATTCTGGGGGATGTTAAGAGATACCTTGAAAGCGGTAAAAGGCCCGTCTGATACCGGCGCATCCTTTCCGCCCCCGGCGTCGTCATGTCCTCGCTGGTGTCCAGTGCGGCTAGTGACTTCCGGAAATGAGGACGTCGATTCGCCCGAGCCGATAGAAGCGAAGAGCCGGAATAGCCAGGCTCTCTTCGGGCGATGAGCGACAACGCGGCTCGGGATGAAGCGGCGGACAAATCGGAAGGGACTAGCCGCATAGGACACTGTTAGGTTCGCCGTAGCGCTGCTACTGTCTCACCCTCTCGCTGCGGGATTCCTTGCCGGGAACGGAAAGCCGCGCCGGTGTGCTCTAAAGGCTGCGGCTGCTTCCTCCCCGAAAGTTGCGGCGTGGGAAGGTTTTATAAAAGTCCGGCAAACTATTTCGGCGAAGGGCAAGGAGTCCACAGGGCGCGTGGTCGCAGGCAGTAGCGGAACTACGCCAAGACCCGCGCCCGAGAAACGACGCAGCCATTCGCCGAAAGAGGAAGCCGGGTCCCTAATGCACTTTCCTCATGCAACAGTCTTCATACGGAAGCCCCGAACCGCACAGGCAGTTTGACTGTTCGCGCTGGGAAGGGAAGAGCGCCCTGCCGTTATCTTTGTCTTCGCGGTCCCTCGTCTCCCTTTCTTCCTCCCAGTATTCCTGACGCCTCTGCCGTTCTTCCGGGTCGTAAAAGGAAAGCCAGTCCCGTTCGTAAAATTCCAGGTCGTTGTTGTCCGAGGAGAGGAACTCGTCCACCTCCCAGTCGTAGAAGGACCCCTCGTAGCTGGCTATTTCGTCGCGCCGGAGAGCCTCTTCCCTGCCGAACTTTTTTAAAATGCGGGAGTGCCTCTTTGAACGGAAGTCCAGGAGCACGTTTGCCGCCGTCTGCCTGAAGGGAAGCGGTTCCGTTTCGTTTTCCACGATCTTGGCGGCGAAATCCAGAACCCCCGGAAGCAGGAGCTTGTCGCGGATGCCGATTGCCGCGAGTCCGGAAAGGGCGATCGACCTCGCCCCCCAGCCCGCCGAAAAATCCTGCGCCACCGCGAGCAGGTGTCCGTAAGCCGGGCGTCCCACTTTTCCGAAAATGGAAGGCAGGTCCTCGGTGACCCACTCGTTGTCGAAGGCGTCCGCCCATCGTAGCGCGCCCAAAAGGCCGGGCAGGGTGTCGGTCGACTCGAAAGAGCCCAGAATGTAGGTAGCGTGGACGACCGCCCACCACTCCGGCATGGGGCGCGTCCAGGAATTCTTGTCCGCGGCGATATGATTCAGAAGAGGGATCATCCTCTGTCCGCGTTCCAGAAATTCGTCTACGGCGTCATGCGAAAGCGAATCGCCGGAGATGAAGAGAAGTTCTATCAGTTCGCCGTCGGTGAGAGCTTTGAAATTTGATATCCCGGTCTGGTTCATTTAAATCCGGCCCGCAGGCTTTTGAAGTTTTGAGAGAGCCTCTCCCATCCTGCGAATACCCTCGATGATGGAATTTTCGGAGGTGGCGTAGGAGAGGCGAATGTTTTCGGGTGCGCCGAAGGGTTCGCCGGGCACTACCGCTATCCTCGCCTCTTCCAGGAGGTAGGAGGCGACGTCCATCGAGTCCTTCAGCACCGAGCCCTTGTTCAGATAGCCGTAAAAGGAGCTTACAAAGGGAAAGGCGTAGAAGGCTCCCGCCGGCGAGGCGCAGGTAACGCCGGGGATGGCGTTGAGCTTCTCGACCACGATCTTTCGCCTTTTGTCGAAGACCTCCCTCATCTCCCCGACGCAGGACTGGTCGCCGGTGAGAGCCTCGATGGCCCCGGCCTGTGCGAAGCTGGTCGGGTTCGAGGTGGCCTGCCCCTGTATCTTGTCCAGAGCCCCCATGAGCTGCGCAGGACCGGCGGCGAATCCGATTCTCCACCCGGTCATGGCGTAGCTTTTGGAGACGCCGTTTACGATGACGGTGCGGTCGCGAAGGGAGGGCTCGACCTCCAGGATGGAGGCGAACTTCTCGCCGTCGTAGACCAGCTTGTGGTAGATGTCGTCGCTGACGATTATTATGTCCCTGCCCTTTAGCACTGCGGCAAGCCCCGCGAGTTTTTCCGGGGTGTACATGGTGCCGGATGGGTTGGAGGGGCTGTTTAGTATTATAGCCTTCGTCTTTTTGGTAATCGCCTTTTCAAGCTGATCGGGGGTGAGCAAAAACCCCTCTTTCGCGCTTGCCGTAACGATTACCGGCGTTCCTTCCGCCAGAGAGACTTGCTCGGGGTAGCTCACCCAGAAGGGCGAGGGAATTATCACCTCGTCGCCGGGGTCGATTATCGACATGAATATGTTGTAGAGGGTGTGCTTCGCGCCGCAGGAAGCGAAGACCTCCGCAGGGGAGTAATCGAGCCCGTACTCCCGCTTCATGTAGGCGATTATCGCCTTTTTCAGGGCGGGGGAGCCGCCGACGGGGGTGTAGTGGGTGTCTCCCGCTTCGAGCGCCTTGATCGCGGCTTTGACTATGTGGGCCGGAGTCGCGAAATCCGGCTCTCCGACGCCGAAATCGATAACGTCGATTCCTTCGGCCTTCAGCTGCTTGGCTTTTGCCGCGATTGCAAGGGTGGCGGAGGGTTGCAGGCTCTGTACTCTTTTGCTGAGTTGCACTTTAATACCCCTTAAAAATGTTGTTACGAGTAAAAACTGTTGCGAGCCCAGTCTTCTTCGTCGCGTGCTCGCTCGAAGCTTCGCCTAACGCCCGGTTATGTCTCGCTTCTCGCTACGCGTCTCCTCGAATCCGGGGCTTCTCTCGACGTTTTTAAACAGCCGCTTGCTTTGACGCGTATTTTGCCTTCATCGCCTCAACCACCTGAGGCGGCGCCAGATCCTTGATGCAGGCGCCGAGGCTGAAAATCTCCTTCACGATGCGTGAGCTGACGTAGGAGTAATCCTCCCTGGCGGCCAGAAAAAAAGTCTCGGCCCCTTCGTACATCCTCCGGTTCATGAGAGCCATCTGAAATTCGTACTCGAAATCGGAGACGGCGCGAAGCCCCCTTATTACGACGTGAATCGAATTGGCGTGAAGGTATTTTACCAGCAGGCCGTCGAAGGTATCGACCTCGACCTTGGGGTTGTCCTTGAAAATATCGCGGATGAGGTCGAGCCTCTCCTCAAGGGTGAAGAGGTTGTTCTTCTCCGAGTTTACCGCAATCAGCACGATAACCTTGTCGAAGACCTGCGCGCCCCGGAGGATGATGTCCATGTGGCCGTTCGTAATGGGGTCGAAACTTCCGGGATAGACGGCGATAGAATCTTTCACGGCTCCCTCCGGAGAGATGTTTTTTCGGTAGACTTTTATACTGCCAGGTCACGTCTGTGTAAAGCGAAAGACTTTACCCCTGCGCGGAGGTTGACACAATCCTCCCTGACGTGGTAGAGACGAATTGACGCTTGGATCCGTAAAAGGACCGGGACGCATGGAATTCTAACCGCTAAACCCTGCCGCAGTCAAAACCGCGTGCAGGGTGGTTTATTGCGCGCCCCGTCAAAAGACAGGCGCGTTTTTTCGTTCAGGGGCAAAGCATAGGGATGATCACAATCACCACCGCCTCCGCCATGCGCGAATACTCGCGCGCGGCGAAAAGCGAGGGCAAGAAAATCGGCTTCGTGCCGACGATGGGGTTTCTCCACGAGGGGCACCTCTCCCTCGTTTCAATGGCCCGGAAGGAATGCGAGACGGTCGTCCTCTCGATCTTCGTGAACCCCATCCAGTTCGGGCCGAAGGAAGACCTCTCCCGTTACCCCAGAGACATGGAGCGGGACGAAAGACTATGCCGCGAGGCGGGGGTGGACGCGATCTTCGCTCCGTTGGCCGGGGATATGTACCCCGAGGGATTTCAGACAACCGTAAGCGTGGGAGAGATTTCAACCCCCCTTTGCGGGGCCAGCCGTCCCGGCCACTTCGACGGCGTAGCCACTGTGGTGCTGAAACTTTTCAACATAGTCGAGCCGGACGCGGGTTTTTTCGGGCAGAAGGATTTCCAGCAGCTTCTGGTTATAGAGACGATGGCCCGCGACCTGAATCTCTCTGCGAGAATAGCCGGAGCGCCGATTGTGCGCGAGCCCGGCGGCCTTGCCATGAGCAGCAGGAATGTCTACCTTTCGGCAGAAGAACGGGAGATTGCGCTATCGCTGAACCGTTCCCTCTCGTGGGCCGAAGAGGTTGCGAAAACCTCCGTCGCGGAGGCGGGAAAGATAGTCGAAGGGGTGAGGGGGCGGCTGGAGGAGGCCGGGGTGCGCGTGGATTACGTCGAGCTTCGGGACCCGAAGAACCTCAAGGCGGTTGAAAACACCTCCGGCGGGGCGCTGCTCGCTCTGGCCGGGTTCGTTGGAAAGACAAGACTGATAGACAACCGGATAATCGGAAAGTAAGGGCTTGTCCGTAAATAGGCCTTTCGGAGATCGCGCCGGATTTTGAGAGCGATTTTGTCGCGAAGACTGAGCAAAACCGCAGGCGTAGTTGTTCTACGGCGAGGTTTTGCGATTGATGAGCGGCAAAAGCGGGCCAAAAGCCGGATGCG
>SCTA01000023.1 GCA_004322275.1 bacterium | reverse complement strand
GGGCGTGAGGGGGCACTCGTTCGCTGCGCTCACTAAGACCCCCCCGCCGCCCTTTCCGCCTCCGCTCCCTGCGTCACCTACGGGCCACGGGGAGGACGAAAGGATGGCTCGTCCAAAAACGAGATCATGAAATGTTTTTGGACTCGAAGGTAGATTTTTACACGTATGGTTTGGATAGTTGTAAACAAAATACCTTCGAGCACACGAGATAAAAACAAGCCTTCTCGTGTGCGAGCCTTCTTTACGTTCCCCACGCCCTCCGGCGCCAGCGAGTGAGAGAGCGAGGATGTTCCGAGCTCAACCTGAGCCGCAGCGAATTTGAGCTCGCCGAGTGACGAACGAGCGCTTTGGCGGAAAGGGGGCGCGCCTTTCTTCTCCCCCATCTTCTTTTGGCGCTAAAAGAAGATGGGGTCCGGGGCGCGGGGCGGATAGCCCCGCAACTATATAATTACATTTATATTTTATCAGTTTTGGTGGGCCGAGCCCACCCTACGCGGCTCGAAGGTAGTTTGTCTATTTCACAAAATCCGCCTTTATATACGGCAAAGGATTTTGCCGCCGGGCAAGGAGCCCGCAGCGAGCGCGACGAAGACAGTAGCGTGACTACGTCGAGGAGCGCGAGCGAGTAGCGACGAAGCCCCGCGGCAAAAGCCGAAGCCGTCCCCTGATACTCAAAGATTACCCCTTAAGTCGCATCCTCCCGCCCTTCGGACTATATTTTAGGTAAAAATCCGGGGGAGGCGTGTGAGGATACGTCATGGCGGTATTTCGCAAGGCTTCGAGCATCGGAATCGTGGTTTTGTCGGTTTTCCTGCTGGGAATGGCGGGGGCGGTCGAAAAGCCCGCCGAAGTGCCGGTTACCGAGAGTACGCTTTTAAAGGAGGTCGTGGCCGAAGGGCTCTCCCATCCCTGGGGTATGGCGTTTTTACCCGACGGAAGAAAACTGGTGACCGAAAGACAGGGGACTCTCAGGCTGCTGGGCGCTGACTGGAGTCTCTCCCCTCCCCTCGCGGGCGTTCCCGAGGTCTACGCGCAGGGACAGGGAGGGCTGCTCGACGTGGCTCTGGATCCGGATTTCGCCAAAAACGGTTTCGTCTATCTTTCGTTCAGCGAAAGGGGTCCGGGAAGGACCAACCGCACGGCGGTGGCGCGCGGCAGACTCGACGGGAACGGACTCCGCGAGGTCGAGGTAATCTTCCGCCAGTCTCCCCCGGTGGAGAGCCAGGCCCACTTCGGCTCAAGGCTCGTCTTCGACTCCAAAGGGGGGCTTTTCGTCACTCTAGGTGAAAGATCTGTCCGGCGTTACGAGGCGCAAAACCTTGAAAACGAACTGGGGAAGATCGTCCGGCTGACCCCTGAGGGCAAAATACCCCCGGACAATCCCTTCGCGAAGTCAGACTCGCCGGTATTCTCCTACGGCCACCGGAACGTGCAGGGCGCGGCGATTAACCCCGCGACCGGAGAGCTGTGGATCAGCGAGCACGGCCCGCAGGGCGGTGACGAGATAAACATAGTCCGTCCGGGCAGAAACTACGGCTGGCCGGTGGTCACTTACGGAGCGGAGTACGTAACCGGCGCGAAGATCGGCCAGGGAGTGAGAAAAGCGGGAATAGAGGACGGCATTCGCATCTGGGCGCCCTCGATAGCCCCCGCCGGAATGGCTTTTTATACCGGCGACCGCTATCCCGGCTGGAAGGGAAGTCTTTTCGTCGCGGCCCTGAGGGGAGAGATGCTGGTCAGGCTGACTCTGGAGGGGGAAAAGGTGGTTGCGGAGGAGCGGCTGATACCGACCCCCGGAAGGCGCCTCCGCGACGTACGGCAGGGGCCCGACGGCTACCTCTATGCGCTTACGGACGAAGAAGAGGGAGAGGTCTGGCGGATACTCCCGGGCCGCAGCGAAAAATGACATGAAAAAAGCCGCCTCTGCAGGGAGGCGGCTAAGTTTCAGAAAACGCAGGGGATGTTAATGCCTGTCGCCGTCTTTGGGCGTCCACTGCTCGCAGGAATCGCTCTCGCCGACGCACTGGCATTGCCCGGTGTCGTCCACGCCAAGCGAGGGGAAGGTTGAGAAACACGCGCCGACGTGCGCGGATTCCGAGCAACCGCAAGACCACCATTCGCAGGTGCCGCACTCTTTCTTGTACTCTGCCGAACTCTGTTTTCCGTAGGACATTTGCCACTCTCCGATAAGATTTATGCAAGAGGCCGATAAAATGAAATATGAATGTTCCGATGTTGGCGATGCTAAACTTTTTTTAGCAAAAACGCAAAAAACCCGCCTTTTTTTCTCGTGTTATTTTACTCAGTAAAACAGGAAGAGCGATTTCAAAAATTTTTTGAGTTTCGACATCAAGTGATTACCTTCACTTGGCGTAAATACGGCATTCCCGACCTTCCGGCTAGAGGTTTAAGAGAGTACCTAAATTCGGGTCGAAAACAGGCGCGCCGGTTCAAACCGCTTTTGGAACAGGGGTAGGGGTGGGGGGGTACCGGCAGGCTTCGGGGAGGCGATTTACGGGGATAAATCGGGGGCAAGCCGGGATTGCCGCTTAAGAGAGGGCTGACTGGCCGCCGGTGGAAAATTCCCTGACGAGCCCTTCACGCACCAGGGTAAGGCGGTCTTTCGCGAGAAGGACGGAAACCTCGTCGAGGAGGGTTTCATAGGGTATTCCGGTAAAGCAGCGCGCCTCGGAGGCGTAGTCCTCGCCGTTTACGGATATTACCAGTTTCATCCCCGAAAAAACCTCTTTCCTTCCGGTGAGGAGGCTGTACAGTGAATATCCGCCCTCCAAAGTCCAGCCCTCGCCGTCAGTGAGGACGCAAAAGCCGGTTTTCAGGAGGTTGTCGCATTCGCAGGTCATGGAATGAGTCTCATTTTACCAAAAAGCGGTAAAGTCTGGCGTCAAGGCCGCCGTGGGTCAGCGGCCAGTATCTTTCCGGTTTTAAAAGCATGGCTTTTCTGAGGCGCTGCGAGGTCATGAAGAGGTGTACGGCGCAGCCCGAGCACTTGCTGATAAGAGCCCTGCCGAAACGGTTGTAGAGGGGAATCAGGCTCTCTTCGTCTTCGAGGCGCTCTCCGTAGGGAGGATTTGATATTATAGTCGCCCCCCACCCCTTTTTGGGCGAGAAGTCCCCGGCGTCGGCGACCTCGAACCTGATCATTTCTCCGACCCCTGCGCCCCCGGCGTTCGCCTTCGCGGCTTCTACCGCAGCGGGGTCGATGTCGGAGCCTATCATTATGAGTTTTTTGGGAATATTCACCCCTTCCCTCGCCTCCTTCAGCATCTTTTCCCACCTGTACTCGTCGAAACCGGGGAGGCGCATGAAGGAGTACCTGCTCCCGAGGGAGCCGGGCATGATTCTGGCCGCCTTCATCGCCGCCTCTATCATTATCGTCCCGGAGCCGCAGAAGGGGTCGAGGAAGGGTGATTTTTCGTCCCATTCCGAGTAGCGGACCGCCGCCGAAGAGAGGCACTCGGAGATCGGCGCTTCGACGCTTCCCTGACGGTAGCCGCGCCGGTGGAGGGAGCGCCCCGCGAGGTCGAGCGAGATGATGCACCTGTCACGGTGGACAAGGACGAAGATTCTGGCGTCGGGGTCTTTGGTGTCGACGTTCGGGCGTTCCCCCGTGCGCTCGCGCAGGGCGTCGGCGATGGCGTCCTTGACCTTGAGGGCGGTAAAGCCGGAATGGGTCAGAGTTGGCGATTCCGACACCTTCGCGTCCACCGAAATGGTGTTCACGGAGGAGATTATCTTCTCCCACGGCAGCCCGAAGACGCCGTTGTAGAGCGCGGCGGCGTCGGGAACCCGAAAGCGCCCGAGTTCGCGGTAGACGCGCACGGCTACGCGAAGGGTTAGAACCGCCCTCCAGCCCTCGGAAGGCTGCCCGCGGAAACTGACCCCGCCGCTTTGCCTTTCGAGCCCGAAGAAGCGAAGCTCCTTCATCTCGTTGTGAAGCGCTTCTTCCGCGCCCGGATTGCAGACAGCGAAAAAAACGAAACCCTTTTCTCTTTGCGTCTCCATAATACTCCTGAAAGTTTGCGGTTAAGAAAGTATACCCGCTTTGCACCCGGAGTTCACATGCTCTTCGGCGCTACGTAAGGACAAAAAAAAAGAGGGCGCTGATTTACGCCCTCTTTATATTCACAAACGCTTTTGCGGTCAGATTAGTTTTTCTGCTTTAAGGAAATCTCTCACTGCTTTTGAAATGCTCGGGGCGCTGCCGAGGGCGTCTACGGTCTTGTCGGAGAGCTTGCCCTGCGTCTTGGCGATGAGCCTTGAGAGGGCGGGGAACTTTTTAAGGGTGTGCTTCTGGGCGACGGAAGCGGCGAGCGAGTACGGGTTGCCGCTCTCGGAGAAGCCCAGCTCGGGGAGCCATACCAGGTTGAACTTTTCCTGGTGATAGTTCTTCACCGCCTCAAGCGCCCCTTTTGGGTCGGGGGGAAGGGGCTGCTGGCCCCGAATCAGCGCTTCTCCGGCATACATGAGGCCGAGGTCCACGTCGCCGGTGGTCATCTCCTTGAAAAGACCCTCGGGGCCGTCGTAATCGGAGATCTCAACGGTTGTCCCGGTTCTCTCGTTGATGAGGATGGCGAGCACGTTGGCTACGACCTTCGACCTGACGGTGCCGTCGGTGCCGATGATCAGCGATTTGCCCACGCAGGCGTTTGAAAGCTGCGCGAAAGCAAACACCACAGCAAGAAGAAGTATTATTTTTCTGAACATTTTATTCTCCGGGTCTTGGTTCCGTTTCACTCGGGGTAATTTAATTCTTTTTTCCCGCACTCTCAATGTTTAATCCAAAAATCATGCCGGGCCGCGAGCCCGCGAAGAGGAGTTTTCCGAGGACGGCGGGCGAGGCGAGCGACGATTCGCCGATCTCAAGCCTGTCGAGAATAAACCCGTCCGCTGCGCGAAGAAGGTAGAGAAACCCCTTGGCGGTGGCTACCGCGAGCGTCCCTCCCGCCAGCGCGGGTCTCGACCTTATTCCCCCTTCCAGGCGAACCCGGTAGAGGAGACTGCCGCTTGCGGGGTCGAAGGCGGACAAACCTCCGTCATCGTCGCCCTGATAGAGCACCCCTTCGGCCAGAAGCGGCCTCGCGTACCACGCGGGGCCGGAAAGAGCGCTCTTCCAGAGAAGCTTTCCGTTTTCGCCGAGCGAATGCAGAACTCCCCCCTTATCGGCAATAAAAACCTTTTCCTCAAAAATTTCCGCGCCGGAAAGAAGGGGCGCTCTCGCCTTGTACTCCCACTTTTTAGCGCCGTCGTCCATCCCGAGAGCGTAAAGCGACCCGTCCCCGGAGGGGGCGAGCAGTTCTCCTCTCGCCGTAAGGGCGAGGTCCCCCCGGAAGGGGCCTCCGGCGGCGAATTCCCAAAGGTTTTCAAGCCCCCCGCCGGTTATCGCGAACCCCCTCACCTTGCCCGCCCAGGTAGCGGCGAAGAGTTTCCCGCCCGCAATCAGCGGCGACGACTGGCGGTGGTCGTCCGCGGGAGAAGATGTTTCGACGAAACTGTCCAGTTCTTTCAGGGTCTCGCCGTCGAGGAGGTAAATTCCCCTGTTCCAGCATTGGACGGCCAGATAAGGTTTATTGTTTACCCTTCCGGGAGCCGGCGGGGAATCGAGGGTGTCGAGAAGCTTCGCCGAGGCGAGGAGCGAGCCGTCGAAGAGGGCGAGCCGCTTGAGTTCTCCGCCGAAAGACACCGCGTAGACGCCGCTTTCGTCCGCCGTCAGCGCGTCGGCGTAGCCTTCCATCGGGACTTTCCACTTGACCCAAAGAAGCGGCCAGTTTTCGGGCCCCGCGCCCGTGACCGGCGCGTTTACAAACTCTACGCGGGCGGTGGAGCCTTCGGGCCGGTACTGGTCCGTGGGGTCGTCCCACCTGTTGGGCGCAAGTTTCAATTCTCCCTCGTAAAAATCGCCGAGCCGGAAGGGTATCTCGTTGCCGGTGAAAACGTTGTCCCTAAAGACACTGCCCTCGTCACCCTCGAAGAGGAAGATGCCGCGCTTGTTGCCCCTGAAAAGGCAGTTTTCCACGAGGTTTCTGGAGGCGCGGGAGTTGAACCCTTTCCCCTCCTGACCGGAAAAGAGGCAGCGGCGAAAAACCATCGTCGATTCGCCTATCCGCGTGCCGTCGTGGTTCTGCCGGAGGATCGAATCCTCGACGAGGCCGCTGCAAAAGTGCAGGTGAAGCCCCCGCGTGGAGCCCTCAATGACGGTGTATTTCAGCTCCACCGAGCCGAAATCCACCCGGAGTTCGCCCCACTTACCGGCCTGGGCCGGGGCCTGCCCGGAGGTGAAGAGTATCGGCGCTTCCGGCGTGCCGAGGGAGGTCAGCTTGCCGCCCTCCAGATGAATGGAGGTGTCGCCGAGGCCGTCGCCGTCCTCGTCGGCCCACCCGAGGCGGATAACGGTGCCGGGCGCGATTGTGAGACTCGTGCCGCGCGAAAGTTTGAGGGTCTTGTCGAGGCGAATCTCTCCGGACCAGTTAAGTTCCCGATTGTCGCCTCCCTTTTGGGCAGGCAGGGAGGCGCACCCCGCGAGAAAGAAAAGAAGCACCGGAAACGCGGCTCTCTTCACGGCGCGACCACCAGAATGACTTCGAGGGACTCGAAGACCTTGCCGGGCGCAATCTCGTAACCCTCCGGAGCGTCCCTGGCGAAGCCGACCCTCTCCCCGCTTACCGGCGGGCCGCCGAGGTGCTCGCGCGCGCCAAGGTAGTAGCGCCCGACCACCGAGACGGAGATGGTAAACCTGCCGTCGGGGCCGGTTGGAGCCGAGATGGCGAGAGGCTCGCCGAGCATTCTCGGATTGTCGTAGAGACAGGCGCGAAAACCCTCTGCGGGGTTGCCCTCGCCGGTGCGAATCGTCCCCTCCAGCTTCGCGAAGCGCGTCCTGTAACGGGCCTGCTGCTCGTAGGAGGGAAGCTCGACGAGCTCTATGTCGCTTTTTTGCTCTTTGCCCCGGCCGACCTTGAGCGGCAGCTCGGGAAGGACGCCGAAGAGGTCGCCGGGCGTGAGCGGGCCGACTTCGAGGCCGGTAGCGCGCTTACGGGCCGTGATAAAATAAACCCCCGGATCGAGCGCCAGTTTGTACTCACCGTCGGAGGCTGTCAGAGCGCTGGAGGCGTAGGGCTGGCCCCGAAAGCCCGCGTCGGCCCGAAGATGGGCGGAAACCCGCACTCCCGCTGCCGGTTTCCCGCCTAGGAGCACCCTCCCCCTGATGTTTTCCTCGCCTTCCGCCACGGCGGCGGTGGTCACTCCCTCCGCCGCTACGAGAGGAAGGCTCAGGCCGCGCTGGTGCGCGGAGACCTTAAGGGGGTTTCTGCCGAACCAGGCGAATTTGCCCGGAGCCCTCGCCAGAAGGATGTATTTCCCCTCCGGAAGTTCCATCGAGAAGCGCCCGTTGACCCCGCTTTCGGCGGTTCCCGCCGGAACCGGCTCGCCACCCCCGGTGAAGGATTCCGGAAGGTAGGCGTAGACCCTGGCCCCGGTGAAACCCCTGTTTTCGAGCGACACCAGCCCCTCGACGATGAGCCCGGAGCCGGTCAAACCGCCGCCTCCCGTCTCAACCGCCGCTTTTCGGGCGCCGCACCCGAAAAAAGCGAGGGCGGCGAGAAGGCAAAAAAGAAGGCCGCGAAGCCGCGACCTTCTTTTATTTGAAATGCTTTTCGGATTAGCGCTTCGCCACTTCACCGGGCTCCTCGATGGTGATGGTCTGCCCGGCCTTTACGTTCTCGACCACCTTGCGAAGGCCGCTGGGGAAGCGGACTTCGACGGTGTAGGTCCTGGCGGCGGAGAGGCCGAAGTGGAGTTCCTGGGGCGGCTGCGAGCAGAAGCCCGAGGAGGTCTGGAGGTCGCTCATGCCGACCAGCTTCTTACCGTCGCGCACCCACACGCGGGAACCGACCGCCATGTGGTTGGAGACGCTGCCGGTGAGGCGAACCTTAAGGTAATCGCCGTTATCGGTGTTGTTGAGGGCCAGCACGTTCGGAGCGGCCCAGTTGATGACGTAGAGATCGAGATCGCCGTCGCTGTCGATGTCGGCGAGGGCGGTGCCCTTGGAGCGGACGGCGGCGCAGGCGACAGCGGGGTTGTCTTTGGTCATGTCGGTGAAGACGCCCTTGCCGTTGTTGATGTAGAGCTGGTTGGCGGCCTTGCAGTCGCCTTCGTAGAGGTCTACGTCGCCGTCGTTGTCAACGTCGCCCCAGGAGGGACCTTTGCCCCAGCCAACGTGATTGAGCCCGACCTTGACGGGATCGGCCTTGGTGAAGTGGCCGGCGCCGTCGTTGTAGTAAAGGGCGTTCGGCCCGACGTAGTTGGAGACGAACAGGTCGAGGTCGCCGTCCCTGTCGAGATCGTTGAAGGCTGCGCCGAGGCCCCAGTTCGGATCGTCCGCTCCGGATTCGCGGGAGACGTTCTTGAAGGTGCCGTCGCCGTTGTTGATGTAGAGGGTGTTCGGCTCACCGGCGGGGTAGCGCCCGTTGACGACGTAGAGATCGTCCCAGCCGTCGCCGTTCACGTCGGCCCAGGTGGCCATCCAGGACCAGGAGCGGTCGCCCACCCCCGCCTTGGCGGTAACGTCGGTGAAGGTGCCGTCGCCGTTGTTGCGGTAGAGGGTGTTGGTCTTGTTGACGCCGTAGTTGGCGAGGTAGAGATCGAGATAGCCGTCGTGGTCGTAGTCGGCGGAGGCGGCTGCGTAGGTGAATTCCTTGGAGCCTACTCCGGCCTTTTCCGTCACGTCCACGAACTTGCCGCCGACGTTCCTGAGGAGGCGGTTGGCTTCAATCTCGTAGCGGCCGCCCTTAGGGAGGTAGAGATCCACCCACCCGTCGTTGTCGTAGTCGAAGAAGACCGAGCCCATGACGAAGCCCGCGTCGCCGACGTTGTCGCCCGCCTGCGCGGTGATGTCGGTGAACTCGCCCTTACCGTCGTTGCGGAAGAGCTTGTTGGGGCCGCCCTTGTTGGAAACGTAGAGATCCCAGTCGCCGTCGTTGTCGATGTCGGCGAAAGCCACTCCCTTGCCGTTTCCGGGGTCGCCGGTGCCGGACTTTGCGGTTATGTCGGTGAAGATCGGGCTGGCGGCCAGCGCCGGAACAGCCATCGTGGCGGCGAGTAAAGAGATAGCGAGCCGTCTCATAAGCCGTCTCCTTTCAAAGGGTGTATGTGTCGATAATCCGTCTATCGTTCAGTTTGCTGTCTTAAAATCCGTCAACCAACAGCCATCCGCAGAAGGCCGAGGAAGATGGAGCCCAATAACCCTGTTGCGATAAATGCTACCACAACTCTGGGAATAAATATCGCATAAAGAGCGGCCATCGCCGGAATCGACGTTACCGGGCCCGCCATTAAAAAAGCAATATCCGCGCCAACCGCCATCCCCTTCGCCTTTAACCCCGCCAGCACCGGAATCGCCGGTATCTGATGGAGCGGCAGGGGAATCCCTATCAGCGCCGCCCAGACCACGGAGAAGGGTCCTTTTTTTCCTACCAGCCAGGTTACGGCGCTCACCGGTACGAAGATGTGAATCGCCGCCTCGATGAAGATCGCCATCAGAACCCAGAAACCCACGAAGACCCCGATGTCGAAAAACCTGTCGAGGAAAAAGCGGAATTTGCTTTCTCTTTGCACAACCTTCATGGTGCGAAGAAAGATTCCGTTGGCGCACCCGATCTCATAGGCGCTGGCAAGATCGCCCTTCTCGTTATGTACTGGCTTTAGCCTGATAAGGTTTCCAGAAAAAATGCCCGTCCTTATAAAAAAATGCGTCGCGTACCCCGAGAGGAGTCCGAGAAAGGCGGCCCCCCCAAGTTTCCACCAGGCCAGCTCCGGCCCGAGAGCCCCCATCGTGAGGACAAACGAGGTGGGGTCCATAACCGGGCTGGTTGTGAGCAGCGCCATCAGCGGGGGCAAAGGCACTCCCGCGAGCGCCATCGGAATAATCACGGGTAGTATGCCGCAGGAGCAAAGGGGCGAGACCAGGCCTATCCCCACTGCCGCCAGTATCGAGAAGTGTCCGAACTTTCCGACGTACTGCCTTATGTGGCGGTCGAGCTGGTAGGTCTTTATCAGGGCCGCGATGGTTATGCCGAGAAGGGTGAACCACCACATCTTCCCCGCTTCCTGGAGGACGATGCGGAAAAACTCGCGGGCAAGCTCCATCAGCTATGGGCCTCGATGCAAATCAGTTCGCTCTCCGGCGCGGATTCGAGGCCTTTGAGAATCTCTTCCATCCTCGCCTTGTCGCCGCCGGAGCGCCGCAGCTCGCCGTACTCCCTGCCGCGGCCGAGGGCCTCCTCCGTCAGGGATACGGTGACGTACATTCTTTTTGTCTTGTTCACCGCTTCGAGGCGGTGAATCCCCTCGGGGCGCACTTCGATGTTGGTGTTGCCCGAGGTGGTGCCGAGCGCGGCCTGAATGCCGTCGATGGCGCAGGTGCGGTGGTAATAGACCGCCGCCACGTCGCCGTCCTCGCCGTGTCTGCCCACCCTCTCACGCGCCGCCAGCCCCAGCCTCGCCCCGAGAATCGACATGGGGCAGCGATGGCCGTGAAGGCGCTTTAAAAAGGCGTAGAAGTCGTCCCTCTCAGAAGGCGTAGTGATGGGGGCAGTCATTCTTGTCAATCTCGTTGTATTTTTCCGTCATGTCGGGGGTCAGCCAGGGAGTGACCTGCAAAAGGGCCGCCTCGAAATCCGCCATCGAAACAACGTCCCGATCGTCCTTCACCGCCTCCAGCGCGGCGCGCTTGCAAAGGCTCTCCGCGTCCCAGCCCACGTACCCCTCGGTGCGCAGGCTAAGCTCCTTCGCGCTCACCTTCGGGTCGACGGAGGGCATCTTCTTAAGATAGATATTGATCATCCCCTCGCGGTCTATGGCCTTCGGCGGGTGGACGAAGATCTTGCGGTTGAAGCGGCGCTTTTCCTTGATTATCGCCTGATCGACCGTGTCGATGCGGTAGCAGGAGCCGACAAGCATCACGTTCTTGTGGGCCTGAATGGCGTCGATCTCCCGGATGAAGAGCTCTGACAGTTCCCTGTCGGCGAAGGTGGGCGGGATTCCGCGGAAATTTCCCGGCCCCCACTCGTAGGAACAACCCGCGCGCGGACAGAGCCACTCGGTGTCGGAGATGAAAAGCACGCAGGGAGCCTCGTGAACCGCATCGTGGAAGGCTTCGGAGATCTGCTCCGGCTTTCCGAGCATCTCCTGCCCTGAAACGTAGACGAAGGAGACGCCCGCCTCCGTGGCGGCGGCCTCGGCCAGCATGGTGATACCCACGCCGAGCGGCCCCCAGAGCATCACCCCGGCGGGGCGCTCAAGCCCGACTTTCGCCATCAGCTCGGGCTTCATCAGCGGCAGGGAGACCATTTCCTTCACGATCTTCTTCACATCCGCGAAACCACCGATGTCGTCCCATTTCAGGGTGGGCTTTTTTACCTCGTAGAATATTTTTTCAAGTTTTCTGTGCATATGCGAAACCTTATATGAAAGGGAATCAGACAGTCGGCAATTAAAAAGCAAGGGCCGTGCCGTAACTTGTCAAGGTTGAATCGGCAGGGGAGAGGATAACCAAGGAGCGGGCAAGAAACAAGCTAAGAGGCTTCGCGCCTCCACGAGAAAGAATGCACCGGAATACCGGAGGCTTGAAGCGCCTTTAGCGTCTTGTCGGCGATGGGCTGAGTCGAGCCGCGCCGAAGGAGGCGCACTTCCATGTCCACGGTCATCCTGCCCGTCTCGAAATTGCGCGCCGAATCGCAGGCGAAAACGGTGACGCCCGAGGAGTTGACCTTCTCGATTATCTCCGAGACATCCTCGCCAAGGTCCGTCACCACCATTACATGGCGGTAGATGGTGTTGTGAAATTTCATCTCGAAAAGATTCAGGCCGAAGAGCGTGACCACCGTGAGCGCCGTGACGAAGAGGGTGAGGAAGTAAAGGCCCCCCGCAGCCGTCATGCCTATCCCCGCGGCAACCCAGAGGCAGGCCGCCGTGGTCAGGCCGCGCACAGTCACCCCCTGTTTCAGGATGACGCCCGCGCCGAGAAAGCCGATGCCGGTGACTATCTGCGCGGCGATCCTTCCGGGGTCCGCGCCGGCTCCCGCGACCTCGTTATAACGAGGCGCGATGAGGGAAAAGAGGGTGAAAAGGGCGCTGCCCACGCAGACAAGCACATGGGTGCGAAGCCCCGCCGAGCGCCCCTGAATGTAGCGCTCAAGGCCTATCACCCCTCCGGCCGCCGCAGCGGCGGAAAGGCGGATGATCATCTCGAAGGTATCGTCGGGAACGGTGAACTGGAGCATGGAATCCTTACCGCCACTGGCAAAGAGAATTCTTACCCTTGAATATTACAGATTCGGGAGGTTGGCGGAAAGGGGATTGTTGCGCGGGCCTTCAGTTGTGAAGGGCGGGGCGGCGCGGATCCGTTTCAGGTTTTAAATACGGCAAAGGATTTTGGCGCGAGGCAAGGAGCCCGCAGCGAGCGCGACGAAGACAGTAGCGGGCCTACGGCGAGGAGCGCGAGCGAGAAGCGACGCCCGCATCGCGGCAAAAGCCGAAGCCGTCCGGCGCTACCCTTCCAGTATCTCCTCGATAGTCCTGAGAAGCCCCGAGATGCTGTAGGGTTTGGAGATGAAGGCTTTGGCTCCGAGTTTTTTCACTTCCCCGGCGTGAGTGGCCGCGTCGTAGCCGCTGGCGACGATAATTTTCAGTTCGCCGTCCATCTTCCTGAGGCATTCGAGGCACTCTTTACCCCCCATGCCCGGCATGCCGAGATCGAGGACGACGAGGTCGATCTTTCCGGACTGCTCCTTGTAGAGTTCCAGCGCAGCCTCGCCGCTGTTGGCCGCCAGCGCCTCGTAGCCGTTCGCCTTGAGTACGTCGCAAAGGCTCTCGGCGATGAAGGGCTCGTCGTCGACCACGAGCACCCCTTCTCTCTTTCCGGGCAGAACCTCCGGTTCCGCCGCCTTTGCCTTCCGGTGGATACGCGCTACGCCTGCCCGCTTGAAGTAAATGCTGAAGACGGTTCCCTTTCCGGGCGTCGAGTTGCAGAAAATCTGACCGCCGTGGTCTCTTACGATGCCGTAAACGACCGACATGCCTATACCGGAGCCCTTGCCGACCTCCTTCGTGGTGAAGAAGGGGTCGTAGATTCTGCAAAGAGTGGATTCCTCCATGCCGTGACCGCTGTCCTCGACTGTGAGAAGGACGTAGTCCCCCGGCTCCACCTCCCTGTTTCTCCCCGATACCTTCACCGGCCCGGCCGTTACCCTGAAAACTCCGCCCTCCGGCATGGCGTCTCTGGAGTTCATCGCCAGATTCAGGAGTATCTGCTCTATCTGCCCCTCGTCGCCGAGAATGGCGCACTCCTCCGGCGACAATTCGGTCACCACCTTTATGTTTTCGGGCAATATCCAGCCGAGCATCTCCACGCCTTTTAAAACAGCCTCCGAAAGCGATATGGCGTCGAAGGAAGCCTGCATTCCCCTGCTGAAAGCGAGTAGCTGGTTTACCAGCTTTGTCCCCCGCCCGGCGGCGGAATCTATGCGCGAAAGATAGAGCTGGTCCTGCTCCGCCAGGGCGCTTTGAGAAGACAAAAGATGCGCGTTGAGGCAGATGGACTGGAGTATATTGTTGAAGTCGTGCGCTATGCCGCAGGCAAGGGTGCCCGCCGTCTCCAGCCGCTGCGACTGGAGGAGCTTCGCCTGCATGGCGGCGTTTTCAAGCTGCGCCGTCTTCTGGGGGGTGATGTCGTAAAAATGGAGTATGCGCCCGCCGCTGAAAAGCCCCTCCCCGACGTGCTGCGTCCGGCACTCAATGTGGCGCTCCTCTTTCCCCGGAGCCGGTTTCGCCGAAAATTCAAAGGTGGCCGTCCGCCCTTCACCTTTCAGCGCGTCTCTAGCCGAAAGGAGAAAACCCGAGGGGTCCGTGGCGGCTTTTTGAAGGGTCTCAAGCACCCTCCCGGCCGAAAGCCCGATAGTCAGCTCCCTTTGAATGCTGAAAAATTCACCGAAGGTGCGGTTGGCCCAGGCCACTTTCAGTTCGCCGTCGAGAATCACGAGGCCGACCGCGGAGTTGTCGAGGACGTCGTCGGTCAGGGAGCGGTAGCGCGCCTCGCTTTTCCGGAGCGTCTCTTCCATGTACCGGCGGTCGCTGAGGTCGGTGACGAAATCGAGAGCCGCGGGTTTGCCGTCCCAGTCGATGCGGATGGCGCTCATGAGGAGCCATTTTACCCGCCCCTCTTTGGTCACTCCGCGAAACTCGTAGCTTGAGGCCTCGTTTTCGCCGCGCATGCGGCGGGAGTATTCACGGATTACGTGGGGGTGATCCTCCTGGTGGACGATGCGCAGGAGGCTATGGGAGGTAAGTTCAAGGAGGGTGTAGCCAGTCATGGCGGCGAAAGCCCTGTTCGCGTAACAGACCCTGTCGCCCTGACAGACGCAGATGCCCACGTGGGCGTTCTCAACCAGAAGCCTGTACCTGCCCTCGTCGCTGGCGAGGGTGAAAACCTTCGGCTTCTCTTCCTTTTTTTCGCTATCCATCAAAACTTGAGTCCGGAACCCTTCATGAAGTGCCTGCCTGTAACCGAGTCCGAAGGAGTATATATAAAAGTCCCGGAGGTTTCTCTCACAAATTTCTTAAGACCGATTTTAAAAACCCGCAGGGCCCCAAACTCAAAACCCCGCAATTACGCGGGGTTTTGAGTTATCTGGAAAAGTTGAAGGAACGATTAGAAGCTCTCAGCGCATCTCGCTCACCACTCCGTCGGCGACAAGAAGATGCCGCGTGGCTATCGCCGCGCATTTCTCGGAGTGGGTGACCATGACGACGGTCGTGCCGTGGGAGTTAAGCTCTTTTAACATTCCCATCACCTCGCCCGCCGTGCGGGAGTCGAGGTTGCCGGTGGGCTCGTCCGCGAGGAGTATCGGGGGCTCGTTGACGATGGCCCTTGCGACCGCCGCCCTCTCCTGCTCGCCGCCGGAGACCTGGCTCGGCAGGCGGTTCATCTTGCTCGCCAGCCCCACGTGCTCAAGCGCCTTTCGCGCCTTTTCGACCTTCTCTTTTTTCGAGATGGAGAGGGTCGCGAGGGGTAGCATGGTGTTCTCCCCCAGCGTCAGGTAGGGGATAAGGCGGAAGTTCTGAAAGACGAACCCCAGGAATTCGCGCCGAAAATCCGCCCTCTTCTCCTGACCGAGTTTGTAGACCTCCACCCCGGCTACGTTCAGGTTTCCGGCGGTGGGAGTGTTGAGAGCCCCGAGGATCGAGAGCAGGGTGGATTTCCCCGACCCCGATTCGCCCATTATGGAGACGAACTCGCCCTCCTCCACCTCGAAGGTGGCCTCGCGGAGCGCCTTTACCTCGGAATCGCCCGAGCCGTAGGATTTTTGCAGGTTTTTTACTATCAGTAAGCTCATCTTCGTTCTCCTTCTAAAGCGCGCGCAGGGCTTCGTTGGGGTCCATCCTGGTGGCGGCTACCGCCGGGTAGATGGAGGCCACGAGACCCAGAAGGAGTGAGATGGAAACCGCAAAGAGCGCCAGCACCGGGTCTAAGGCGACTCCCGCGCCCTCCCCCGGCGCGAAGAAGGGAAGCGCAACCGCCGTTACCGCGAGCCCGGCCGGATAGCCGAGTATTCCCGCGAGGAGGGAGACTATCGCCGATTCGGTGAAGATTATTCGCATCACGTGGGATTTCCGAAAGCCTATGGCGCGAAAGACGCCTATCTCGGCGGTGCGCTCGCGGACGCTTCCCATCATCGTCACCAGCACCATGAGGCCGCCGACGAAAAGAACTACCGCACTTATGCCGTAGGAAAAGCGGCGCAGGTGCTCTATCGTCTCCAGCCTCGACTTGACCACCGACTGGATGGCCATGACGTTGGCGTCGGGTATTATCCGCCCTATCTGGTTAACCATGTCCGAAACCGGGCAATCCTTGCAGAGCGCCGCGACCTCTACCAGAGAGACGGTTCCCTTCTTTCCGAATATCTCCTGGGCGGTTTTAAGGTCGGTAAAGAGGAGCTGGTCGTCCTGGGAGCCTGTGGGTTCGAGAACCCCGGTAACCTTCAGGTCTTTGCCTGCGATTTTCACCGTCTCGCCGGGTATCAGAAAAAAGACTCGGGCGGCTTCCGAACCGGCTACGACACCGGCTCCGGCTGGAATATCTCCGACAAGCTTCCACCAGGGCTTGAGGACGTGAGAGACGGAAAAATCCACTCCCGCCGTCAACACCTTCTGGCCGGAAAGCTCCGCCACGCCGAGAACGGTCGGACCGAGGGCGGCGATATTCGCAGAATTTTCTATAGTCCGGATTTTGGCGAGGTCTTCCTCCTTCAGTTCCTTCATGTCGAAGGAGACTCCGCCGAGAGAGATGCCCCCGTAAGTAAGGGAGAGCGTCTCGCTTTTGGGCAGTACGAGTATATTCGCGCCGTAGCGCTCCAGCTTGTCGTTGACGTTTCTGGACATCGCCTCCGTAATGGAAAGGAGGGCGACGACGGTGGTTACGCCAATGAGAAGACCGGTGAGAAGGAAGGCGGCTTTCGCCTTCCTCCGCCGCAGGTTCAGAAGGGCGATATCGGTGAGCCGCATGGCGCTACCCTACTTTTTCAGATTGAAGTAGGACTTGCCCGCTTCGATATCGGAGACCTTTATCAAGAGCTGCCCGTTTTCGACGGTGCGGGCGAGCGGCGAGGGGTTGCACCCTCCCTTGACCTCGTTGATCTTGCTTGTCGGGAAACGCATCTGGCAGTTGTTGCAGACCATCTCCTTTTTGTCCTGGCTGTAGCCCTTACCGTGGGGCCAGCAGGCGTCGCAGGCGTCGAAGGCGGCCCTCGTCACGCCGTCGTCGCTCTTGACGATGAAATAGCGGACGGTGATGGAGTCGGCGGTCTTGTGCTCGTAAAACTTCGCCTGCCCGCCTTCAAAATCGGCAAGGGGGAAGGAGACGACGACGCCCGATTCGTTTACGGGCGTCGCCGCCTGCACCTTTGCCGCTTCACCGGACTTGTCTCCGGTTCTGGAGTAGGCGACGAGGGAGGCCACCGCGAGGGCGACCACGGCCGCCCCGATGACGAAAAGCTTGAGGCTGCCGGAGGATTTACCCTCTACGGCGGCGCGTTTTTCAGCGAATTTATCTTTTTTGATGTCGTTAGACATGATCGTTTCTCCAAATATCCTGACGGGGCGCAAGCTGCGCTCCCGGCGATCTGACAAAATTAACCGTTACCGGCGTCTTTACCGGGATTGGGGAAGCTTTAAGAAGGGAGATTTAGCAGTCGAAGCGCTGGATTCGGGCGTGGAGGGCGGAGGGAGGCCCATTGCCCGCGAGGGAAAGGTTTTTCCCCGCCGTGGCATGGAGCCGGGGGGGTTGGGTGTGGCCGATTACCGCCGTCAAAGCGATGTCGCGGCTTTCGAGAGGTCTCGCCGAGTCGTAGGCGGCTTCGCTTGAACCCTTGCTCTTCGTCTTGGGGTTGCACCCGCCGGTTACCCCGGCCTTCTCGGCGCAGCAACACTTCTTCGCGCCGGAACTCATCACTTCACCGGCGAATTTCACGCAGCAGCAGCACCCCTTGCAGACAGGCACGACGCCCGCGAAGGCGACGGAAGCCAAGGCGACCGCCAGAAAGACCAGAAAGGCCTTTTTCAGTTTTAGCGTGACGTTGTTCACCATGTTTTTAATATGGGTTCTTTCAAGGCCTTTGTCAACGGATTCGATTGTAGAAACCATAAGCTTATAATCGGCAAAAGAGGGTATTCTCTTCAATTGTGCGTCAGGAGGCCTATTGAGTCCTCAAGTGGTTTCACGTCCAAGCCCCCTTAACGTTATTTGATGCAGGGACTTTGCTTCGGGATACAGCCTTGAACATAATAATACTCGCGGTTTGCCGGACTGAAAGGTTGAGGGCGTTGGCTCCGTGAAGCGCAAAAGCGACAAAACGCTGCCGATGCTCTATACTGACAACCGCAACCAAAGCCTTTCAGGAGACAAGAAATATGACCGAAATACCGCATGAGGCAGGAAAGTCGAGCATCGACCTGATCGACTTTGAAATATTCTACTCGTCGCTTCCCCTAGCTCCGGGAATGGAGGTGCTCGACCTCGGCTGCGGCTCGGGGAGCTACGCCCTCCGGCTGGCCGGGAGGCTGGGGCCTTTGTCCGTGGTGCGAGGCTTCGACCTCTGGAGCGAGGGCGTTGAAAAGCTTAACCGGACCGCTTCCGAACTCGGCTTGACGAACGTACGGGCCGAAACCGCCGACCTTTCCGGCCTGTCCGCCGTCCGTGACGGCGAGGCGGACCTTGCGCTGATGGCCACGGTGCTCCACGACCTCACGGCGCGAGGGACCGGGCAAGGTGCGCTTGGGGAAGCCGTACGGGCGCTTCGGAAGGGCGGCTGGCTCGCCCTCGTGGAGTTCAAAAAGATCGACTCCAGGCCCGGCCCCCCGTTGGAGATACGCCTTTCGCCCGAAGACCTTCTTCGCCTCACCGCGCCCTTCGGACTCGCGCCGGGCAAGGTCGTTGAACTGGGGACCTCAACCTATCTGATGCTTTTTCAAAAGCCATAGGGTATAAGTAGCGTCTCGGACTAATTCCTCTGACGGAGATTAAATGAAGGATCGCATCGGAGACAGGGTTGAGGGGAGCGCGACGGGTCAGGCCGTCAGCGAGGACTACAGGCTTTTTGTGTTCATCGGCCTGATGCTTCTTTTTCTGACCTGGCTCTTCCATAGCCTGATTTTCGGGTGGCTCTTCCTGCCTTTCGCTTTTTATTTTTTTCGCAAGGCGTATCGCACCCGCAAGGGAATGGCCTCTTTCTACTGCAGCGCCTGCGGGGCCGCTCTGGAAGACCCCAAAGTCGCCAAATGCCCCCGCTGCTACGCGGACCTGAAATAAAAAGTTCGCCCGCCGTTAACCGCAACGAAAAAACCGCCTTCCGGCGGTTTTTTCGTACTGAATAAGCCTATGGCCCGGAGAAGAATCACCCGGTGAGAGAGCAAGGCAAAACCCTTGCTTTTTCATTTGGCTTTGGATTTTTTCGTCAGGCGAGGCGCCGCCGAGCAAGGGCGCGCAGACAGTAGCGTGACTACGGCAAGCGTCCGGCGCAGGCGGCAACGATGCATGGCGGAAAAAGCCGAAGCCAACACAGCCCTTCGGCGAAAGAGGAAGCCGGGCCTCAGCGGCGCTTGCCGAAAAGAGAAAACCCCCCCTTCGACTGATCCTTCATCTTCTTCAGCTCCAGGGCGGGAGCCTGATAGGAGGGCTTTAGCGAGAGGGCCTTTTGCAGGTATTCGATAGCCTGCGGGGCCTTGCCCTTGGCGTTTTGCACCCTGCCGAGGAGGTAGTAGATCTCGGGATTCTCGCTTTCGGCTTCGAGCGCCTTCCGGAGGTTGCTTTCGGCGCGGTTCAGGGTCGTCTGCTTGTCCCCGCCTTCCCGCATGAGAAGCGCCTCTGAGTGGCGTATGAGGTATTCGGCGTTGGAAGGGTTCATGTCCACCGCCCAGCCAAGCCTGTCTATCGCCTCGTCCCACCGCTGGCACTTGAGGGCGGTGACACCCTCCTTGTAGGAGTTCTCCGCCTTCTTTATCCGGTCTTCGGCGCTCAGGGGTACGTCTCCGCCGTGCTTGAGGCTCTCGATGTAATCGTCGCGCTTTGTCCTGGTGGAAAGCGCCTCCAGGGACTTCCCTGCGATCTCGGAGAGTTCGCCGATAAGACGCCGGGCCTCGCCCCCGCCCGAGAGCTTGTCCTCGCCCGCGCGCAGTTCGCCGACAAGCTTTCCGTACGCGGCGCTCACCTCGGCGTCGGAGGCGGTCATCTGAACCCCCAGTATCTGGAAGTGATTGCGCCCGCTCATCCACGCAAGCCTGCGGGAGAGTTCCCTGCGCTTTAGCTCTTCAAACCCCTCGCTGCCCTGCCCGGAGGCGGAGGTCTCTTCGTTCACCTCCAGATAACCGGAGAGGACGAGGAAATAAAGGAGGTTCATCTTCCTCATCCCCACGTCTTCACAGGCTTCGACCACCGGCCTCCCTTTGGCGAGACCGATAACTTTTTCAAAATCCTTTTGCGAAAAGCCGGTCACGTCGAGAATCTCCGAAGGGGAGGGCCCCTCGATTATCTTGCGTGAGGCGAGTTTCGTCAGATACTCGCTCAGGTGCGTCTGGCCGGCGGGGGTGTTTATCTCGTCCCAGAGGAGCTTCCATCCCTCGATGGGGCCGCCGGGTATCTCGGCGGGGGGATCGGCGTGGGGCATTATCTTGTACCAGCCGCTCTTCCAGGTGAAGAGGTTCTTGACCTTCTCCTCGATGTTGCTGCGTATGGCCGCGTCGATGTCTCCCCTGGTCACCGCGCCGAGAGATATGAAGGCCTCCCCGATCATCTTTTTCTGATCTATGGAGACGCGAACCCCTTCGCGGTACTGGTTTTCGTCTATGAAGTTCTTGTCCTGCAGGTAACTCGCGAGGGTTTCGGCGAGGAGGTTTGATCTGGCGAAGATAATCTTGCCGTTGTCGAAGTGTACGGCCTTTCTCACTTTGCCGAGACCCGCCGCGAGCCGTATCGGGGCTTCGCGGCGAAGCAGGGAGGCGAATATCATCGGGAAATTCGAGCGCGCGAATTCGCCCTGCTCCGGAACCTCCTCCTCCTCGCCCTGCCCGCCGCCTTTGGAGTCGGCGGACTTGGTGGATAGGGAAGGAGCCAGTTGCGAGCGCAGAATGTCCAGTTCGAGCGGCTTGGGCAGGTACCCGGCCGCGCCCCAGACGCTGAGAGATTCCTCCTTGAGCGACCCGCCGCGAATAGCGCTCGTGACGTACACGCTCACCCTGTCGCCCCCTTCCGTCTGCCGTATGCGCTTTATCAGCTCGAAAGCGCCCTTGCGAGGCAAAAGGGTATCCACGAAAACAACGTCGGGTCCGTACTCGACGAAGGTTTTATAGGCAGTCTCGTCATCCTTCACCACCACCAGATCGTAATCGAAACCGGATAACAGGACTTCCAGAATCCGGCTCGCGCTGGCATCGACGTCGGCGACCATCGCTCTTTGTTTCATATTCCCCTGATTTTGGTCCCGCCAAAAATCGGATTAAACATAACTTCCCAACGTTTAAGTCTAACGGTAACTTCTTTTAGCATCAAGAAATAAGCTCGCCTAACCGCCGGGAACGCAAAATTTTATGAATTCCCCTGTACGGCGAATATGAACTATTTCGGCGAAGGAGCGAGGAGCCCGCGGGGCGCGCGACGAAGACAGTATCGTTTATACGGCGAGGAGCGCTCCCGAGAAGCGACGAAGCCCCGCGGCAAAAGCCGAAGCTGTCAGCGCCTCAGGCGAGACACTTAAGACGCAATTCCAGCGGATGGGGATTCAAATAGCTCTGCGCGCCGAGCCAGGGGTGACGCCAGCGCCTGTTCCAGTGGTTAAGGAGGGTCATGGGAACGGTCAGGGGGAGCAGCCCGGCGCGATAGCCCTCTATCGCCTCGCCGAGCTCGCCCTTTTCTATGACGTCGAGGTTTCTCTTGAAGTAACCCGCGGCGTGCAAAAGGACGTTGCAGTTCTTCGCCCGCGTAGACCGGTGGGAGAGCGCGCCGATGAAACCGTCGCGGTAAGCTTCGTAGACCCGGTCCAGAGGCTCTTTTGTCGGCCGGGCGACGGTTCTGCCGAGGCTCCGGTAGCCTTCGGCGGAGTGCGCCATCAAGAGAAGTTTTTCGCAGGTGTGAAAATCGACGAGCCTTCCCCTTGTCTTTTCCCCCTCGACAAGCTTTTTCAGCCTGCGCATGGCGAAGAGGCGGACGATGAAGTTTTCCCGCCTGCCGGGGTCGTAAAGGCTCTCCTCGCTCTCCACCACCACCAGAGGAAGGGAGCGGGCCACCTCCTCGGCGAAAAAACCCATTCCCGTGCGTCTCTTCTGGCCGCACCCCTCCCGGATTTCTACCTGCGGGCCGCAGGAGGGGGAACGGCTTTTCAGGATCATCCCCCAGAGGTCCTCCCCCTCCAGTTCCCCGGCCTTTGCTTTTGCCCACTCCCGCCAGGAGCGTGAATAGTCCGCCAGGCTCTCTCTCCCGACGGCGCGCACCTCTCCGCCGCCTCCGGCCCAGAGGTCCACGGGCTCGCGCGGCACTCCCATGCCCGATTCCGTCTCGGGGCACAGGGGGACGAATCTGGCGAACCTCGCAAGAGTGTGAACGAGATAGGGGTCGAGCTTGCAGCCGCCGTCATAGCGGACGTTTTCGCCCAGAAGGCAGGCGCTTACCCCCAGAGTAATTCGAGTTTCCATATCGTCCCGATGCATTTTCACTGCGGCTGCGCGGCAGGGTTTTTTAATCTCCTGAATGAGTGAATATTACCCTCAAACCGCCGCAGGCATAGGGGGGCCTGAGCCGTAGACGAAAAAAATTATTTGGCTCCGAAGGTGAGACTTGCGCCTTTTTTGTGTTATAAAAGGTGTATCCTTTGGGCAGTGGAAGTATTTTTTTCAAGTTGGACGTGCATTACCGGGAGGTTTTAAAAGATGCTTATGAAGGTTTCCTTCCCTGGGCCAATGGCGGTGGAGGCCTCCGTCGGCTCTTTCACAGTACGCACCGACCAGCCGGTAACCTCCGGCGGCGACAACAGCGCCCCCTCCCCTTACCTGCTCTTTTTGTCCTCCATCGCCACCTGCGCGGGGTTTTTCGCGCTACGCTTCTGCCAGCAAAGGGAGATAGCCACCGAGGGGATGGAGCTTATCGCGGCCTTTGAAACCAATCAGGAATCGCACAAACTTGAGAAGGTTAGGCTTGAACTGAAACTGCCGGACGGCTTTCCGGAAAAGTACGAGCAGGCGATTGTGAAGGCGATGGATCAGTGCACCGTGAAGAGGGCGATAAAGGACCCGCCGGAGTTCGAGATTACCACCGTGATGATGTAATTGAAAAAGGCCGCCTTTTCGGGCGGCCTTTTAGCATCCAGACCTTTATTCGTTACCAGCCGTAGCCGATGTAAACGCCGGTGGTGAAGCCGCCCGCTTCGACATTGACGCCGCCGACGTTCACCTCCGCCTTGGAATAGCGAAGGTCGAGGCCGAGATTCATGGAATCGAAGAACCTTCCCTGAACTCCCCCGTCGATCCAGAAGCCGAGGGCGGAATCGTCTTCGGAGGCCGATGCCCCGCCGAAGGTGACCTCAGCCTCGGCCCCGATGATACCGAGACCGCCGCCTACGAACCCAGCCACGTCCGTCTCGTCTCCGAAGAACTTCCTGACGCCAAAGTCGAGTTCGATGGTCGAGGCCGCGAGATCAAAACCGCTGTTCGCATAATTTTCTTCCTCTGCGGCGCTTCCGAGGTAGTCCAGGGCGAGCGCCACCGGCCACCCCTCGGGGGTAACGTCGAGGTGGAAGGAGACCGCGGTCTGGTCTTCGAGCGGCTCCCAGTCGTTCTTTTCGAGGGCTTTTCCGCCGACGAGGAAGTTGAGGTTGCCGGTCGTGGCGTGCGAGGGGGCGCAAAACCCGAGCAGAAACGGAACCACTGCGATTGCGATGAGCGTTTTCTTCATTTTTACCCTCCCTGTAGCGGCTGTATGCCGTAATAATCATCAGATTTAATAGCCACGCACCCACAACTCCGGCAATCTATTTCGGCGAAGGGCAAGGAGTCCGCAGGGCGCGCGACGAAGACAGTATCGTTTTATACGGCGAGGAGCGCGAACGAGAAACGACGCAGCCATTCGCCGAAAGAGGAAGCCGGACTTTAACTTTGTTCTTCCGACACCTTTATGTCAAGCGCATGAAACTGAACGTAGGTTCTGCCGCCCCGCGTGCGGGTGCGGGGAGTCCCTATCGTATCGACTCTGACGCCTGGCCTGATTCCCTCGACCTCGTGGGCGCTGTTCCACAGCACCGCCTCGATGGAGCGGTTTTCGCTGGCGAGCCTGAGGCGCAGGTGGTTTCCCCCCTCGCCCATGTGACCCGCCTCGGCGACCTCCAGATTTCGGAGGATGACCTGCGGGGAAGGATTTCCGTAGCCGAAGGGCTCCAGGCGGGTGAGTTCCGCGACCAGGGGAAGGGTAAGCTCTTCTATGCTCGCCTCGGCGTCGGAGACGAGGGTCGGGGCGAGGTCTTCTTCGATGACGCGCCTTCTGACCGCCCGCTCGAAGCTCTCCCGGAAGGCGGGTATGCCGGACTTTTTTATCGTCACTCCCGCCGCCCCCTTGTGGCCGCCGAAGGCCAGAAGCATCCCCTCGCACTCCTTCAGCGTATCGTAGATGTCGAGCTCTCCCGCCGTCCTCGCCGACCCCTTGCAGATATCCCCCGTCGCCGAGATTACCACAGAGGGGCGCTGGAACTTCTCTACGAGGCGCGAGGCGACGATGCCGACAACTCCGGGGTGGTAGTCCTCGCCCGCGACAACGAGGGAAAGGCTGCTTTGCAGCCAGCCGCTCTGGTGAACCCTGTCCTTTGCATTCTGGAAGGAGGAGGTCTCCTCGGCGCGCCTTTCGGTGTTGAGACGGTTGAGGTCGGCGGCAAGCAGCCTCGCCTCCTCCATATTGTCCGACATGAGGAGATCGAGCGCCTGATGGGGGCTCTCCATCCTTCCGGCGGCGTTTATGCGCGGGCCGAGCTGGTAGGCCAGATGGCTGGCGCGGTATTCGCTACGGAGGAGCGCCGTCTCCGCGAGGGCAAGTATGCCGGGGCGGGGATTCTTGTTCATCGCGCCGAGCCCCGCCCGGACGAGTATGCGGTTTACCCCGCGAAGGGGCACGAGATCGGCGACTGTGCCGAGGGCGACCAGATCGAGAAATTCACGAAGGTCGGGCTCGGGCCGAAGTTCGGTGAACCAACCCCTCTCGCGCAGAACCTTCCGCAGGGCGACGCAGAGATTCCACGCGACTCCCACTCCGGCTATCATCGGGTCGGGGTAGAGGGAGGTTTCGATTTTGGGGTTTACGACGGCGTCGGCGTCGGGAAGCTGGCCGCAGGGGTTGTGGTGGTCGGTGATAACGAGGCCGAGGCCGAGGCTTTTGGCCAGAGAGGCCGACTGGACGTCGCAGATGCCGCAATCGGCGGTTATGACCAGCCCGCCGCCGTCGGCGGCTATCTCCCGGAGGGGATCGGCGTGGAGGCCGTACCCTTCCTTGTCGCGCCGGGGCAGCCGGGCGCGCCACTTGACGCCTATGGAGGAGAAGAAGTTGCCCAGAAGCGCCGCCGAGGTCACTCCGTCGGCGTCGAAATCCGTGTAAATCCAGAGCGGCTCACCGGCGAAGATCGCAGCGGTTATCCGCTCGCAAGCCCGCTCCATGCCGGGTATGGACATGGGATCGGGCAGGAAGGAGAGTCGCGAGGAGAGGAACTCGTCCGCGCTTTCAGCCGAAGAAAACCCCCGTGCGGCGAGTATCCTCCCCAGAAGCGGCGAAACCCCGAGGCTGCGGGAGATCTTCTCCGCCGCTTCGGGGTTTTGGGGTTTGCTCAGCCAGCGCTTTTTCAAATTCGTCCTCGCCGGTCAGCGCCCGGAGTGATCGTTTTTAATACGGCAAAGGATTTTGCCGCCGTCCTCCTTCGTCTTTCTGCTTCGGAGGACAAAGGCGAGGAGGTTCACTTCGCTTTTGCAGTTCCCAAGTCAGATTTTCCCCGGCGCGGCTTTTCCGTTCCCGGCGAGGAATCCCGCAGCGAGAGGGCGAGACAGTAGCAGCGCTACGGCGAGTCCTCAAGCGAGGACATGACGACGCCGGGGGCGGAAAGGATGCGCCGACTCTTAGAACTTAGAAACCTCCGCTCCCCTCCACCTCTTCTGTACGTAGAGCACCACCGGGCTCGCGATGTAAACCGTGGAGTAGGTGCCCGCTATCGAACCGACGAGCAGCGCCAGCGAGAAGTCGTGGATGACCGGGCCGCCGAAGAAGAAGAGCGCAAGCACCGAGAAAAAGACTGTCGCCGCGGTGAGGATGGTCCTTCCCAGAGTCTCGTTTATCGACATGTTGAAGTGCTCGGTTATCGTGTACTTTGAGCCGTACTTCTTGATGTTCTCGCGGACGCGGTCGAAGATGACTATCGTGTCGTTGATCGAGTAGCCGATGATCGTAAGCAGCGCCGCGATTATCTGCAAATCGAACTGTTTGTTAAGAAAAGAGAAAACGCTGACCGTGATCAGGACGTCGTGGACCAGCGCTACGATGGCGCCTATTCCCCAGTGAATCTCGAAGCGCCACCAGACGTAGAGGAGAATGGCCGCCCAGGAGATTATTATCGCCAGAAGGGCTTTCTGGCGAAGCTCGGCTCCCGCTCTGGGCCCGACCATCTGCGCCTGGCTGACGGAGACGTTGTCCGCCCCGAAGGCCTTGCCGAGGGTCTCGGAAACCAGATTTTCGACGCCGCCGAGTTCCGAGGGCATGCGTTCGAGCTGGATTATGAACTCGTTGGACTTCCCGAGGGTCTCCTGGATTACCGGAGTGCCCTCCACCGCCCCCGTGAGGGCGCTTCGTATCTGGTCGGCGGAAACCGAAGTCTTGAAGGCCACCTGCACCATCGTGCCGCCGGAGAAGTCGATGCCGTAGCGGACGCCTCCTTTGAGGACGATGCTCGCGATGCCCGCCAGGATGATGACGATGCTTATCGCGATGGCGATCTTCTGTTTCCCGATGAAATCTATCTTTGTTCCGGGTGGGATCAGTTCGATCATGATGCGGTTCCCGCCTTATATGCTGAGACGCTTCACCGAACGCTTCGAGAGATACCACTCGTAGCATCCGCGTGTGAAGACGATCGCGGTGAAGATACTTGAAACCATGCCGAGGGAGAGAGTTACCGCGAAGCCCTTTACCGGGCCGCTCCCCATGAAGTAGAGGACAACCGCGGCGACGAGGGTGGTGAGGTTGGAGTCGATAATCGTCGAGAAAGCCTTGTCGTAGCCGCTTTCGATGGCGTTAAGGACCGACTTTCCTATGCGCAGTTCCTCACGTATTCGTTCGAGTATCAGAACGTTCGCGTCAACCGCCATGCCCATAGTGAGGGCGAGACCGGCGATGCCGGGAAGGGTGAGGGTCGCGCCGACCGCCGCCAGAAGCCCCAGCATGATTATCATGTTGGTGATAAGGGCGAGGTCGGCGATGAAACCTGACCATCTGTAGTAGAAGATCATGAAGGCGACGATGAGGAGTAGCGACATCGACGAGGCCATCTTGCCTGCGGCGATGGAGTCGGCTCCGAGGGAGGCTCCGACCTCGATCTCCTGCAACACCTCCACGGGCGCGGGCAGAGAGCCGGAGCGCAGGGCGATGGCGAGGTCTCTCGCCTCGTCGCGGGTGAAGGTGCCGCTGATGGAGGCCCTTCCGCCGAGAATCGCCTCGCGGATGACGGGGGCGGACTGCACCACTCCGTCGAGCAGTATGGCCAGCCGCTTGCCGACGTTGGCGCTGGTTACGTCGCCGAAGATCTGCTCGCCGCGCTTGTCGAACTCCATGAGGACGTAATACTCGGCGCGGTTCTGGTCCACGTTCATCATCGCGTTCTGAACCACTTCGCCGGTCATGATGACGCGCTTTTGAACCAGGTAGGCCGGGGCCGTCCCGACTTCGTTGCCGGTGCGGATGTCGATCTTCTTCTTGCCGTAGAGTATCTCGGAACCCGCGGGAGTTCCGGTAGACATGGCGGTCTCGACGGGGGTCTCTTCGTTCAGCAGGCGAAACTCAAGCTGAGCCGTCTGGCCGATGAGCTTTTTCGCCCGCTTGCTGGTGGCCAGCGCGAAGAGGACCTTGACCTTGCCGTCCGGCATGACCTCGCGCTTTTCGCGGACGAGGCCGACGAACCTGCCGGTAGCGTCCGCAACGATAGAATCGGCGACGGATTCGCTGGGGAAGGTGACTTCTATGTCGGTTCCGCCAGCCTTTACCTCGCCCGCGACGCCGTCCTTGGCCATTTTATCGCTGAGCCAGCCCGAAACGGTGTCGGCGGAGAGAGTCCCGAGGCCGGGGAGCTGGATGAGAATCTCGCCGTTGCCCCTGGGGACGATTACCGGCTCGGCCACGCCGAACTGGTCGATGCGGTTTCGTATCGTCTCTATGCCCTGGTCGATGGCGTACTGCTCGATCGATTTCTTCTCGTCGTCGGTGTAGGAGAGGACGAACTTCTCATCCTCGCCCTCGGTGGTCCTTCCATCGACCTTCAGGTTGCCGAACCGCTTCTCCAGAAGCTCGACCACCTTTTTGCCGCCGTCTTCCCCGCGCACGGCAAGGACGATGCTGGCCGGAGTCACGTCAACACCGCGCACGCGCACCCGCTCGTCGCGAAGGGCCTTGGAGATATCCTCGGCGGTGCGGTTAAGGGAGTTTTCCACCGCCTTTTCGGTCTGCACCTTCAATTCGAGGTGAAGGCCGCCCTGGAGGTCGAGCCCTTTGGCGATGCGTTTTTGCGGCATGAACGACGGCGGCGTCACGCCGTCGGGCAGAAGGCTCGGCAGGACGAACAGGAAACCCAAAAGGGTAGCCGCGCCGATTGAACCCAGACGCCATTTCCAACCCTGGGACATATTGTCTCCTCTCCTCTAAACAGGCCGCCGCAAAGCGTTAGCGGCGGCCGGCTCCGCAGGGGAGCCCGATAGAGGGCAAAATCGTTATTACTCGGATTTTTCCTTGGTCGCCTTGTCAATCGAGACGACGGCGTCTCTCTTGATCTTCACGCGGACATCCTTGGCGATCTCTATGGTGAGGCTGTCGTCGGCCAGCGCCGTGACCTTGCCCATTATCCCGCCGGTGGTGACGACATCGTCCCCGCGCTGGACCGACGCGAGCATCGCCTTGTGTTCCTTCAGGCGCTTTTGCTGGGGCCGGATCAGCATGAAGTAGAAGATTACGAAGATGAGGATCAGCGGAATAAAGGACATTATCGGGTTCTGGGCTTCGCCCCCCTGCTGCGTCGGGGCGCCCATTGCGTGCGCGGTATCGACCAAAAAAGCAAACATTTAAAATCCTCCTTTTAAAAAAACTGCTGCGAGCACCGTTCTTCTGCGTCGCGCGCTCGCTCAAGGGCTCGCCGTAGCGCTGCTACTGCCTCGCCTTTTGCTGCGCGGCTCCTTGAATACGGTGCTTCTCGCGACGTTTTTTTTACTAAACCTCAAACCGTGAAACCGTCAGGAAATCACGCTTTTCATCTAAACCGAAGTTCCGCGTTCGTTCAAGCTTTCGGGGCCGGACCTAAATTCCCGCAAAAACTCACCGTAGCGCCCCTCCCCGGCGGCCTGCCGGATGCGCTTCATGAGGTTTTGATAGTAATACAAATTGTGGAGGGTGATAAGGCGGGAAGCCAAAATCTCTCCCGACCTGTAAAGATGACGCACGTAGGCGCGTGAGTAATTGCTACAGGTGTAGCAGCCGCAAGCCGTGTCCGGAGGCGCCTTATCCCGCTCGAATCGCGCGGTTTTTATAGCAATTTTGCCCTGTGATGTAAAGAACATTCCATTGCGGGCGTTCCGGGTCGGGAGCACGCAGTCGAACATGTCGATGCCCCTCGCCACTGCCTCCACGATGTCGGAAGGGGTGCCGACACCCATCAGATACCGGGGTTTTTCCACCGGCATGTGGGGAGTGACGGCGTCGAGAGTCGAAAGCATGAGCTCCTGCCCCTCTCCGACCGAGAGACCGCCCACTGCGTAGCCGTCAAAGCCCATCGCCGAAAGCTCTTCGGCGGCCTTCCGGCGCAAATCGGGCTCCATTCCCCCCTGGATGATCGCGAAAAGGGCCAGTTCGGGACGTTTTCTCGCCGAAAGCGAGCGCTTTGCCCAGCGGTTGGTGAGCGCGAGGGACTTTTCGAGGTAGTCGCGGGTGGAGGGGTGAGGCGGGCATTCGTCGAGCACCATCATAACGTCCGACCCCAGCGCCTCCTGAATTCCTACGACTTTTTCAGGGGTGAGCATGTGGGAGGAGCCGTCCAGATGGGAGCGGAAATCGACCCCCTCCTCGGAGATCTTGCGAAGGTCGTTGAGGCTGAACACCTGATAGCCGCCTGAGTCGGTCAGGATGGGGCGCTTCCAGTTCATGAACCTGTGGAGGCCGCCAAGCTCCCTTATCACCTCGTGGCCGGGGCGCAGGTAGAGATGGTAGGTATTGGAGAGGATTATCTCGGCCCCCAGCGCCTCCACCTCCTCCGGCGTCATTGCCTTCACCGTCCCCAGCGTCCCCACCGGCATGAAGGCGGGTGTCTCCACCGTCCCGTGGAGGAGGGAAAGACGCCCGCGCCGCGCGCCGGTTTCGCCGTCGCGGCCAAGCAGATTAAAAGATGGCCTAAAGTCTTCCATAGTCCTTCCGGTTACTTAATAAGCATTGAGTCGCCGTAGGAATAAAAACGATAGCTTTCCCTGACGGCGTGGCGGTAAGCGTCCAGAACAAAATCCCTGCCTCCGAAAGCGCACACCAGCATCAGAAGGGTCGATTCCGGCAGGTGAAAGTTGGTCAGCAGCGCGTCCACGATTTTAAACTCGTGGCCGGGAAGGATAAAGAGGTTCGTCTCCCCCGTCGAGGGAATAACGCGCCCGCTCCTCCCGCAGTGCTCCAGGACGCGCGCCGAGGTGGTTCCAACCGCGACGACGCGCCTCCCCCCCTCTTTCGCCCGGTTGATCTGCGCGGCGCTCTCTTCGGTCAGTTCAAAGACCTCTGAGTGCATTTTATGGTCGGAGAGATTCTCCGCCCGCACCGGCAAAAAGGTCCCGAGGCCGACGTGAAGGGTGACATGCGCGAAGGTGATTCCCTTCGCCCGCAGCGTCTCCCTCACCTCTTCGGTGAAATGGAGTCCCGCCGTCGGCGCGGCGGAGCTGCCGGCCTTCTCCGGCGAGGAAAAGAGGGTCTGGTACCACCTCTTGTCCTCCGCTCGGGGGGAAGAGCGGCGGATGTAGGGCGGCAGGGGCATCTCGCCCAGCCGTTCGATCGCCTCCTCCGGGGAGTCTTCCGACGAAAGCTCCACCACGTAGCGCCCCTCGCCGAGGACGGAGACGACCCTTAGGGAGGAATCACCCGAAAGAATAACCTCGGAACCCACCCCGAAGCGCTTGGAGGCGCGAAGGAGCGTTTCCCACGACCTTTCCGAGAGGCGCTTGAGTAGCAGCGCCTCCACCCTTCCGCCGGAGGGCTTTCGCCCCCAGAGACGCGCCGGAATTACGCGGGTATCGTTCACTACGAGAAGATCGCCTTCGCAAAGGAAGGAAGGAAGAGAAGAAAAGACGGAATCGGTGAGAGAAGACGTGGCGCGGTCGAGGACGAGAAGCCTGCTGGAATCGCGGGGGTGCGCGGGCTCCTGCGCGATAAGCTCCTCGGGGAGGTCGTAGGTAAAATCGGTCAGTTTCATCAAAATTCCGCCAAATCCCTCAAAGCTGATTTCCCGCCTTTGCAGCCTTGAAGCTAACCACCATAGCGGAGGGAGTCAACGGTAAAGGGATCAAAATTAAAAGGGACGAGCGTTAAAATTTATTTTGCGAAACTGTTGCTGGAATTCTATAATTAGCTGACTAAAAAATACGCGATGCAAATGGTATTTTTACGCATTTAAAATATTTTTTTAAATATACCCTTATAAAAATTTAAAACGGGGAGACGACAAGATGGAAACGAGGCCGAAAGAACGTTCTTTTATCCGGAATCCGTTGTTTGCGGTGCTGCTCGCCGCCTTCCTGATGCCGCTTGCCTCTTATGCGGATGACTACGAAGCGCCGTCGTTCAGGGTAAGGTGGCTTGCGTCAGATGCCCCCCAACTCGTAGTAAAGGCCAAAAATGCGGGAGATTACAAGATTTTCCTGACCGCCCCGGCGGCGGAAACACCCCAAGCCGAGACCCAACAAGCCGGGACTCAATCCCCACCTGGAACCGAGCCCCCGGCTCCGTCGCAACCTCCGGCTCAACCCCCGCCTGGAACCGAGCCTCCAACTCCGTCGCAACCTCCGGCTCAACCCCCGCCTGGAACCGAGTCCCCGGCTCCGTCGCAACCTCCGGCTGGAATTCAGATCCCGCCTGAGTGGCGCATTTGGCCCGACCAGATAACCAGAAGGGTGAAAGACGGTACCACACAGTTTAGCGGCAGCGAATACGTTTCTATCCCGGCCAACAAAGAGACTGCTTTCCACCTTGTCCTTACAGGCATGAATTTGCTCCAGACAGGCGGGCAGGCGGAGATCAACTACGAGTGCAAGCCTCTTCAGGCAACCCCCGCAGTAATAGGAAGAAATATCCTCACGGTGCTGCCGAAGAGCAGAATCAGATTCGATCTTGGGGGTTCTTATTCCCTTAACGCGGACGGAAGCTATGTTCTGAAACCCGAGGTGGCGGTGTCCACCATGACAAGGCACTACTCCAGGTTGAGCGGCGGGCTGGATTTCAGACTGGCCTATATGGGCAAGGTGGCCGAAGAAGGCGACACTGAGGGAACGGACAACCCGTTTAAGTCTGGCGGATCCACTGTGGAAGGCAGATACGCCTTTCTGTATCACCCTCTGGGCGAAAGCTGGAACAATCCCGCATTCTCCATCGTTTTCGGCGGAGGGGTGCGGACAGTTCCCAACGGCGAAAGCGAAGAAATCCAGTTCGTGGACGCAAGGGCAAAGGCATTCCTGGGCCTAAGGTGGAATATATTCGCGTTCCTGGAAGAGAACTTCGCCAATGAGCCCTCGGATTGCAACGGTTATCTCGAACTTCTTTACTCCCGAGACCGCTTCTGGAGGGACTCGGCCGGAGGCGAGGACAAAGACCTTGAAAACCGCGCGGTTGCCAACGCCCAGGTCCAGATACCCGGAGTCGGCACGAGAAACACCTGTTTTGTATTCAGGGGGACGATCGACTCATCCACAATATATGGAAAGCCGTCCGAGGCCCGCTTCTCGATCCTCTACTCCATATCGAGCAACGCCTTCGCGAATCTTTTAGCTAAATAAAGGTTCGGGGAGTCAATAAAAGCGCATCAGCTATAAGCACCGCACTAAACGGGAGGAGGAATGACTTTTGAGAAAGTCATTCCTCCTGCTTTTCCCTTCCGAACAGCGACACCGTATCGGGGCGGTAGTTGAGCCTGTCGTCCACCTCTTTGGTCTTCTCGGCGCTCAGCGGCAGGTATTTGCCCGCGGCGGTGGCGTAGACGACGCCGTTTTCATCCCTCACTTCGCCGGTGACGTGGGCCAGCCTCTTTGTCACGCTCCCGGCATGGCCTTCGATTATCATCGCCGTTCCGGCGGGCATCGGCCGAAGGAAACGCACCGTAAGCTCGCCGGTGACGTAAAGCCTGTCGCTTTTCAGCGAGGCGGACCAGCCCATCGTCTCGTCGAGGATGGTGCAAAGTACGCCGCCGTGGACTACGCCCGGATACCCCTGCCGATGAACCTCCGGCTTGTAGCGCGTCCGCACCCTTTCGCCGTCGGTCGTGAAGACTACGTGATGCCCGAGAGGGTTGTTTTCTCCGCAGACGTAGCACCAGTCGCTGTTTGGCAGCCGCCGTTCCATTCTTCGCTCCAAAGGTCAGGGCTTCAAATCGTTGAAAAACTTTCGCGTATGATAGAAAGCAAAAACCGAAACGATCAGCCCCAATAACGCAGTCACCCAGAAGGGCGTCGATTCGGGAAGCATCTTGTTTATTGCGAGGGGCAATACCGCGGAAACTATCAAAGCCATTAAAGTTGACATTTCGTATCCGTCTTGTCCTGCGTTGTCAATTTCCGGTCTGTTTTTCACTATATCAAAACCATCAGCCTGAAATGAAAGAAATCTAAAACGGTTTCAAAACCGTGTAGTGATTCAAAATTGGAACAGAACCTTGTTTGAAATAGAGGTCGATTCAGGTAAAATCGAAGGCGTGTCCGTAAGCCCCAAAGTCAACAAACCGACAAGGAATTTCTATGGCGAAAGTTCTGATTCTGGACGACGACCCGAGTTTTTCCGGCTTCCTTGCCCGCGCTCTCACAAAAAAAGGACACGACGCGACTGTCATCCACAAACTGGCCGGACTCAAGGAAGGGCTGAGGGAGCTTGTCCCGGACGTACTTCTCCTCGACGTTCATCTTCCCGACGGCTACGGGCTCGACGCGATAACCTCGGTCGAGGAGGCCCCCGACTCTCCCCAGATTATCGTAATTACAGGAAATCCCGACGACGACGCGGCCAAGCAGGCTCTCCTTCTCGGCGTGTGGGATTACATAAGCAAATCCGACCCCCTCAGCCGCATCATGCTCGCCGTGGACCGGGCGATGACCTTCCGCTCCGAAAAGAAGACCGCAACCGCCCAGAGCGCACTGCGCACCGCGGGCATCGTGGGTAATTCACCGAAGATAAAGCGCTGTCTGGTCGAGGCGGCCCATGCCGCGCAGTCGGACGCCCCGGTGCTTCTCACGGGAGAGACCGGCACTGGAAAAGAGCTTATCGCCAGGGCCATCCACAACAGCTCGGCCCGCAGGGACAAGGGATTTATCGTGGTGGACTGTACTGCGATACCCTCGCAGCTGGCCGAATCCATACTCTTCGGCCACATCAAGGGGGCTTTTACCGGGGCGGAGTCGGACCACGAGGGGCTCATCCAGCTCGCCCACGGCGGAACCCTCTTTCTGGACGAAGTCGGCGAGATGGGCGAGGATATCCAGAAGCGCTTTTTAAGGGTGATTCAGGAAAAAACCTTCCGTCCGGTCGGGGACGTGGGGGAAAGAACCTGCGATTTCCGCATAATAGCCGCGACCAACCGCGACCTCGACAAGCTGGTCGAAAAAGGGACTTTCCGGCTCGATCTTCTGCACCGCATCAGGTCGATCTCGATCCACCTGCCGCCCCTGCGGGAAAGAACCGAGGACATAGTGCCGCTGGCGGATTACCACCTCCACAAGGTCTGCTATGCCAACAAGTGCTCGAAGAAGGCTTTTTCGCCCGATTTTTGCGAGGAACTGACCGCTTACGAATGGCCGGGAAACGTGCGGGAGCTTATGCAGACGGTGGAGGCGTCGCTTTCGAGGGCGGAAGGGTTCAGCAAGCTCTTCGCGATTCACCTGCCCGAGAGGGTGCGGGCGCGCCACTTCGCGCACGAGGACGCTACTGCTTTGCCATCAGCCGGTGAAGAGGAGGTAAAAAGGGATATTCTCCCCTTTAACAGCTATCGCAAGAACGCCCTGCGCAGCGTGGAGAGGGAGTACATTATCGAGCTTATGCGAAGGACAAAGGGGGATATGGAACTGGCGTCGAGCCTCTCCGGGCTTGGCAGGGCACGGCTTTATGGACTTTTGAAGGAGCACGGGGTTTCACGCCACGACGTCTGACCCGGCTTCCTCTTTCGGCGAATGGCTGCGTCGCTACTCGGTCGCGCTCCTCGCCGTATTCCCGATACTGTCTCGTCGCGCGTCCTGCGGGCTCCTTGCCCTTCGCCGAAATAGTTTGCCGGACTTCGCGCCCTTTCGCTCCGGGATTCCTTGCCGGGAACGGAAATCCGGGCAGGTCGGCTTGGGGAACGAAAGCCGAGAAATACATTAACTGTTGTATTTGTTTTTTGGATTTGTCGCCTTTCGCTGCGCTCAAAGCGACCTGCGGTTTGAACAATTTCAGTTTGCTTTCGCCTGCAGCTTTAAAAATTCCTCCGGCGTGCCCCGGAAGACCTTCCCTTTCGACAAACTCCCGTCCTTCCCGGTGACGCTGTACTCGCCGGGAAGCTCCATAGTCCCTTCCCTCTTGAAAAAGGCGACGGAGGAGGCGACGGCCATATCTCCCGTCTTTATCGTCACTCCGTCTTCCAGCCGCACGGCCCCAGTAACGGGGTAGTAGACCCCCTTGGGGGCGGCGGCAACGGCTGCCGGAGCGCCGTCCTTGAGTATGGTCACCTCCGCGTCCTGGAGGACGTTTTCGCGCTTGGCCCCCAGGCGCAGAACTTTCATGAATTTCTGATCGCGCACGAAGGATTCCTTCGCCTTTACCACGTAGCCGCTCTTGCCGTCGGCGGAATACTCCTCGAAGGAGAACTCCTTAAAGGCTCCCCTTACTCCGTGGAACCCCTCTTTCCCCGCCCCTGCGGCTTCCTTCCTTTCCGGGCGAAGAGCGAACAAGACCGAAAGCACCGCAATTACCGCCAGAGCGGCGATTAGCGCCGTTTTAATTCCCTTTTTCAAGCTGCCTCGCCAAAGAAAGGGCGGGACGGCCCTTTTCGGAGCCGTCCCGCGTGTTTCAGTTACGGTTGTTGCGCTTCGAGGCGGTTATTTGAAGAGACGGGGCCCCATCGGCTGGGTGCCTCCTCCGCCGCCAAAGGGGCCGTTGTCTTCGTCGGCCCGGTAGAGGTTGAAGTTGAAGAAGCCCTGCGACTGGGAGAAGCCTTCGTCTACCTGCTGGTCGCAGTCGTTGTCCAGCCAGTCCTTTATCTCCGTTGCGCCGGGATTGACGCTCGGGTCCCAGTTGCTGCAGTCGCCAGGCTGGCTGACGTATCCTCCGGGCTGGACATCGGAGAAGGTGAAGTTAAAGGGGTCTCCCCAGCCGTCGCCGTCGCCGTCAAAGTACCAGGTAAAGAGGGTTCCGTCTTCGTCGGTCTGGAAGTTGCAGTTGTTGTCGACGAAATCGCCCAGTATCTCCGTCGCGTCGGGGTTTATCGCCGCGACGCTGTCGTCGCAGTCGAAGGGGTTGGCTACGTAGCCGGCGGGCTGGTCTACGGCGAACACGGGGGTTGCGAAGAGGCTGCCGAAGCCGTCGCCGTCGGAGTCCAGATACCAGGTGGTGGGCGCGGGGCCGGGGTCTATCGTGCAGACCACGTTATAGCCCGTGGCGATGGATTCGGGCATCGCCGTCCACCAGTTTCTGTACAGGGGCTGGAGCGGATCGTTGGCCTGCACCGTGCAGGTTTCCGTAGAGACCGTGGCGGGAGCGTCGTAGGGGTTGGTGAGCGTGTAGGTTCGGTAGCCGCCCTCCTTCGCCCTGAAGTAGACGTAGTTGGCGATAAGAGCGCCGGTTCCGTCGGTCTGCGAGGTAAGTTCGGCCACGGTCTGCTTTCCGTCGGCATGGTCGTAAACCATCTTGACTATGCCCATGTTCGGCGCGTGCCATGTCGTGCGGGTGCCGTTTATGAAGTTGTTTACTCCCGCGGGGGCGGGGGCGCCTTCCCAGGAGGTGCCGGCGCCGGAGATCACCGTTACGGTCTTGATGGCGTTGGCGTAAGTGTTGAGAGGAACGGTCACGCTTTCAATGGCGGTAACCGTCGAGGTGGCGGTGTAACCCTGATAGCCCTGCACCCACATGTTGTCGTTGGTCCAGGTCGCGCCAACCGTCAGCGGCGAATTCCAGAGGGTTCCGCTATAGAGGTAGGAGAAGGTGAAGGCGAGCCCCATCGGGCGGGTATCGCTTTGGCTCCAGCTGTCTCCCCACATATCAACCCTGGCGGGGACGTTGGTTTCGGTCCAGGAAACGTCCGTGCCGGTGTCGAAGGGGAAGCCCAGGCTTACGCCGAGGTTGTCGAACTTCTCCTCGGAGAGGCCGAGCTCTTCCTTCACCCAGGTGTTAAGGAAAGAGTCGAAGTAGTAAGTGAACTCCGGGGCTCCTCCTGCCGTCGCCGTGAAGGGCAGGAGAATCCTGGTATCGGGTTCGATAGCGAAGCCGCCGATTCCGTCGGTGGCGTATCTGCTGTCCCTGAGAGCAAACTCGGCGTCGCCGAAGACCGACGTAATGAGCGTCCCCGCGTGGCTCTCGGGCGCGAAGGTTATCGCGAAGTAATCCGGGTTCCGGGGGCCGTAGAAATCGTCTACAGGCGTTACGGTGAAAGCGCCGGAGGTTATGTCGGCGGCGAGCTTGCTGCCGTCGAACATCCTGGCCGGGTCGAAGATCGTCGAGAGGTCGAGCTTCAGATAGCCCTTGAACAGGTCGGCGGTCTCGTCGATGGTGAAGGTTCCGTCGTTGCCCATTACCGCGGAGGTGATGCGCTTGTTGTCCCATTCGTAGATGGGCACGTTGACCCAGCCCGTGGTGGAGTTGACGGAGGCCTTGAAGCCGTCAAGCATTTCGAGCAGTTTCGGGAGCTGCACAGCCATCTCGGCGTCGATGTAGATTATGTCGTCGGACTGAATATCCGTCTCGAGCTCCATCGCGTCGAGGTAAGCCACTACGCCGTCGAACACCTGATTGAGAAGGGCCTTGGAGTTCGCGAAACGGGTAGCCACGTCGGGCCTCTGGAGGAGGTCCTGGAGGTTCAGGGGGCTGAACTGCTGGTCGCCGTTTTCGGCGTAGGTATTCAGCGTGAACTGATAGCCCTGGATGTATTCGAGGAGGCCGTCAGCGAGGTCCAGGACCGCGTTGAGACCGATTATGTCGCTGTCGTCGACCTCCATGCCGTCTACGACGAGGGTAACCGGCCCGTTTATCTGCGCGAGGATCGCCCTTGAGTAGTCGATCTTGGCCTGAATAAGCTGCGCCAGATTCTGATAATCGGGGATCGCGGTCATCGTGAAGTCGGGGTTGTAGAAGGGGTTGGCGACCGAGCAGACCGGGCCGGGAGCGCTGTAATCCCATTCGAGGCATGCCTCGGTGACGGAAACGATACGGAATTCTCCGGTTACCGGGTCGTCGTAAGCCTTAAGTCCCACGGATTCAATGAGAGTGTTGAGGGAGGTCCCGGAGGTCTTGGCCTGTTCGGCTAGTTCAAAGAAGGAGAGGACCGCCCAGAGAGCGCGCCCGTTGTTGTCAAGCTGCCCGCTGTCGGCAAGCTGTTTGAGGTCTTTGTAAGCGCCGATCGGGTCGCCGGGAGTAGTCTCGTCGCCTTCGAGCTTCGCCAGTATGGAGGTAAGGTCGATGGCGGGGAAGGTGAAGTCGAGGGTGACTACCGGGGTCGCTACGGTGGCGGTTCCCGACCGGTCTTCGACGACCGCGCCGTTGACGTGTACGTTCACCAGTCTATCGTAGGGAACCTTTATCGAGTACTGGCCCAAGGCGTCTGTCCTCAGGCTGCCCATGAGGTCGGTGTACACGAGGACGCCGGAAAGGGGATTTCCGCCGGCGTCGGTCACGGTTCCCTGAATCGTTCCGGGAATGCCGATGACGTAGGTAACGCTGACGGTCTGCTCCTGGGGGGGAGTGTCCATTACGCTTTGCGGATACTCTATTCCGTTGAAGACCAGAGTCACCTGGCACTGTTCGGTGACGCTGGCGACGACGGAGCCCTTGACGATGAGGCCGTTAACGTCTCCGCTTGCGTTGGTGACGCCCGAGCGGGCTCTTGAATTGTAAGTGACGCCGTTAACCTTTACCAGCACGTTCGGCAGGGGATTGCCCGAGTCGTCGTTGACGTGCACGTTGAGGTAGGAGCGGTCGATGGGGTGATCGCCATTCCACCAGGTGAAGTGGACGACGTTCGCCTGCACGTAAAGGCCGTCGGCCCTCGCGACGACGTCAGCGTCGTAGGCGGGGTCGGCCGGGTCGGTGATGAGGTCGTTCGGGTTCGCGTCCTCGCGCTCCCAGACGCCCATGTCTTCGTTGTAGGACCACCACGGAATCTTGTCGCCGGCCACGTAGGCAACGCCGGTGTTGGGATTGAGGATGGTTCCGTCCTGTATGCCCACGGGAAGGAGAAACTCCACCGTTGCCGGGTTCGCCGGGTCGATTGTGGTGTATTCCTCGCCGGTGGCCACGTCGCGGATCGTTATCTCGGCGAAGGCCACGGATTCAAGGGTGGTTGCCGGGTTGTTAAGGTCCTGCCCCGCGTCGGCGGCGGCGAAGGAGCCGGGGAAGATGGCGCGGTCGGCCTCGTTGGCCGGGTCGGCGACGGCCACTTCGACCTGTACGTCTCCGGTGACGGGCGCTCCGCTGGAATCGAGGAGCGAACCGGCGGGAACGGTGAGGTTCATGCCCGCGTTGTCAACGCCGGTGGAGGTGGAATCCGCCGTAACGGTAATCACGGCGGAAGCGTCCTGAACCGGGGCGACGTAGGCCTGGGCCATCATGGCCTGAACGGTGATCATGGCGTCGGCGGTGAGCGTCAGGAGTTCCTGATAGCTGGCGTAGCCGCTCTTGTCGAAGGAGATGAGGAGCTTGCCGCTTTCGGGTATGGCTACGTCGGCGAAGGTGTAGAAGCCGTTTTCGTCGGTCACGGTGAAGGCTATGGAGGTGAGCGCCGCCATGCGGGCCGTGGAGCTGAGGGCTTTAGCGCGGGCGGCGTTTATAAGGGCGGTGCGGGAGTATTTGCTGTTTGCCCTGGGCAGGGGAGCGCCGGCCGAGAAAGCGCCCTGCTCCTGGAGGACGACGGTAGCGCCCGCGATGGGGGCTCCGTCACGGTCGCGAAGGACGCCGTTGATGGTGGTGCTGGGGACGACGGGCGCGACGTTGTTGACCGTTATCGTGACGGTGTCGGAAGCCGTCGCGCTTTCGTTGTCGGTCACGGTGAGCTCGAAGGTGAGCACCGTCGCGGTGTCTACCAGGGGAGCCGTGAAGGTGGACGATGCCGCTCCGGCGTCGGAGAGGGTCACCGAAGGCCCTGCCAGCTGCGCCCAGGACCAGGCGGCTATGGTGCCGTCGGGGTCGGAGGAACCGCTTCCGTTAAGGGTGACGGCGGCACCTTCATCGACCGTCTGGTCCGGGCCCGCGCTGGCGGTGGGGGTCAGATTTTCCCCGGAGCCGATGTCGTTTACCGTGACGATTACGGTATCCGTATCGGTCGCGCCGTCGTCGTCCGTAACCGTGAGGGTGAAGGTCAGGACCGTGGCGGCGTCAACGGCGGGAGCCGTGAAAGTCGGCTGAACCGCGGACTCGCTGGAGAGGGTCACGGAAGGCCCGGTGGTCTGCGACCAGGAGTAGGCGGCGATGGTGCCGTCGGAATCGGTCGAGGAGGAGCCGTTAAGCGTTACCGTCGCCCCTTCCAGAACGGTCTGGTCGAGACCTGCGCTTGCGCTGGGAGCCTGATTTTCAGTCCCCCCCCCGTTGTCTCCTCCTCCTCCGCCGCCGCAGGCGACGGCCAGGACGAGAAAAATGGCCATCAAAAGAGTGAACTTCAGTGCCCTTAACATAGCGTACTCCTTCTCCTTGGGGTTAATCCGGGGCGGAAACCAAAAGGACTCCCGCCTTAAAAAAACAGTGAGAAAGGTGACTTTTATATTCTAGTACAAAGTATTTTAAATTCAACTCCATCCGCTCAGAAGATAACTTCGATGAAGCATCCGCCTCCGCCTCCGCCGCCGGTGGCGGGAGGGACGATTATCTTTTCGGCCTGCGGCACCGGAGGCAGGGCGGGGCCGGAAAGGGCGGTAAAGGAGAAATGGCCTCCCTCGACGCCTCTGGCGTCATAGAGCCAAATCTCGACGTTGTGGTTTGTCTCCCCCGCGAGCCCCGAGATTGTAGTTTCTCCGAGGGGGGCGACGACGGTCTTCGTCTGCCACTGCCCGGAGGTCACGGGCTTGTATCGCATTACCGTTCCGCCGTAGGCGAGGGGGGTCCATGAAACGTTTATCCCCCCGGTGACCGGCGAGGAAGAGACATCCGCCGAGGTGAGAGCGGGTGGGACGGTGCCCTGTACCGGGCTGGGCGTGGGCTTTTCGACGCTGAAAGATTGGGAAACCCCCGCCGGTTTAAGGTAGGCGGGAGCGGCGAAGAGAAGGTCGGAGGACTGGGCCTCGTCGAACTGGAAGGAGGCGAAGCCGGCGGTTCCCTTTGAGGCGAGGCAGAGCGCGTAGGCGGGCGACCCCCTCTGGATTACCCCCGTTATCCCCCAGTTGTCGGCGGGAGCGCCTGTGACTGTGGCCCTCACGGGTCCGTTGGTCCCGTTCTCCCTGCGGTAGGACGCCCCGAGATAGTCCGGTGACAGAGTACTAGCGACCACTTCGATGCTCGAAGTCGAGCGAAGGTTCGGCCTTGGATAGAAAGCGCCCTCCTCGTAATCCATTATGGAATTCGCCGAGGCGAAGCCGAGGTAAAGCTCGTCCACGCCGTCAAGCGCCTTTTCGAGGGCGAACAGTTCCAGCGCGCCGTTAGTGACCGCGTTGTTTGAGGAATTGGAATAGAGAATCCGCTTTCCGCTCTTTATCAGCTCCCAGACGCGGGCCATCGAATCCGGCCCGCCGGTGTGCTCGTCGAGGTAGAAGCAGAAAATGCCGCGCTCGTAGACGCCGTCGCCGTAGGGGCGGCTTATCTGGAGGCCCGACTCGGGATTTTTTATCCACTGGTCGGAGCTGTTATTCCAGAAGCTGTAATAGTCGTTAACCTCGTCGAAGACCTTGTCCTCGCTCCAGACCGAGGAGGCCTCCAGGAACCAGTCGTCGTAGGTGCCAATCCAGGCGGAGGGGGTGTAGAGCATCTGGAGGACGTGGAAGAATTCGTGGACGCCCGTAACCTTCATCGCTCCCCAGTAGGGATTATCCGGGTCGTCGTTCTCGATGGTGAAACCCGGCCAGTTGAAGGTGTTGTTGACCATCAGCCACGGCTGGGGCGAGGCGTCCGTAGCCAGCCCGAAAAAACCGGCCGAAAGGCGGTAAACCGAGAGGTCGGAGGTGTTTGCGATTACCACCTTCACCCTTCCGGAAAGGACGTTCACCGGGAAGCCGTAATTCTCGCTGAGGGTGGTGTAAGAGTATTCGAGGTAGTTGGCCCAGCGCTCTATCACGTCCGGGTCGCCGTTTTCGTTCGCGTCCGGCGCGGGCACCGTGCCGTCTATGTCGGTAAGGGGAAAGTCGTCGCCCCACTGGATGGAAAAGTGCAGGGTGTTGTAGGCGTTGGGGAGTGAAGGGAGGGCTGCGGCGGTGCGGGGAAGGAGATACGAGCGCGCCTCCTCCTGTTCGGCGGGGTCCATGAGCGGCAGGGCATCTATCGCCCCCCGGAGGGCCATCGTCGCACAGAGACTTCTTTTTCTCTCGCCGAGGCTGCGAAAGAAGGGCGAAACCCTTTCGGGAGCGAACATATCCCGCAGTTTTTCAAGCTCGGCCCTGCCCCTCGTGACCTCTCCCCTCGCCTGAGCGGAGTTTATCCTCTCGAAGGTGGATGGCTCACGCGCCGGGGAAACCGTGCATAGAACTGTGGAAAGCAGGAAAACGGCGATAAAGGCCTTAATCGCTATGAATCTGTTCATTTTGCTCCGCCCGCAGGTCGGCTGACCATTGCCCCGGCGAAAAACCTTTCGCCGCTTCACAAAAGAATCCGTGCTCCTGGAATACAGGCGTAATTATGCTCCCAAAGCAAGTTCTTTGTCCAAAATTAGAGCATCGGCAGATTATGAAATTACCTGAAGCTAAAAAGACGGACTTCCCTTGAGAAACTTTTCCCTATGCGTCAAGAGGATTTTTTGACGCCGTCCAAAGGCCGTGCACCTTGGGGGCAAGACGATATCTCCAGGGGGTGGAGGGGTAGGCGAGGAATCCCGAAACGAGAGGGGATCCAGCAACCCGTCACTCCCGCGAAGGCGGGAAGTCCGGAACCTCTGGATTCCCGCGTGCGCGGGAATGACGCAATAAAATGGGCGGCGCGGCTTTCCGCTCCCGGCAAGGAATCCCGCAGCGAAAGGGCGAGGCGGTAGCAGCGCTACGGCGCGACCTTGAGCGAGGACATGACGCCGCCGGGGACGGAAAGGATGCGCCGGACATCGCGCGTCAGGCCGCTCCCACCGGCGGTCCAAACTCGTTCAACTCCCCCTCCCCCTCCCTCACATAGAGGATGACGAAGAGGTATACGTTGTAGATCGGGACGATTATCAGGGGTGTGAAGAACCACCGCTTTCCGATGTCGTGAAACCTTCTCACCATGATTGAAAGGAAGGAGAGGGAGAAGATGGAGACGAGAAAAATCGCGAGCACGCGAAAGAGAAAGACGAGGTAAAACTTCTCGAAGAACCCCCATGTTTCCATCGCGAAGTAGATGAAAGCCCCCATGAGGACGTAGAGGCCGACAGAAGCTATCAGGAACTGGAAACGGTTGATCCTTCCCTGAAAGTTCATGAATTTTATCGTGCCCGTGCGGTTGAACATCAAACCCTCAATTTTGCCCGATAGCTTAAAAACGTCAGTTTTCAATCCGGACGATTTTAAGGTTACAGGGAAGGTTTGGCAACCGCTAAACGAAAGGCGCTTTACGCGGCTCATTCGCCTATGTCCACCAGAGTGGCTATCGCGTGGGCGGCCTGTTTACCTCCGGACATCCTCAGGGTCAGCTCCACGGTGACTATCCTTCTGCCGCTTCGCAGTATCTTCGCCTGGGCGAAAACCTTCTCGCCCAGCGGCACAGGCCGGAAGAGGTGGACCTCTATGCCCTCCGTCGCCAGTTTTATGCCGGAGGGCAGAAGAGAGCCGGGGAAAAAAGCGGCGGTATCGAGCAGGGCCGCCGCCGCGCCGCCGTGGAGCCCGCCTATATAGTTGGAGTGCCTTTCGTCAACAGGCATCGAGAGCTCGCACTCGTCGTCGGCGACGGCGACAAGCTCCATCCCCAAGAATCGCGCCAGCCCCACGGTAGAGAAGATATTGAGGGCATTTTGGTACATCTCGTTTTCTTTCATCTTCCACAATACCCCTTGCCCGCCGGTTCGACCGCCCTCGAAGAAGCCGTATTCAGAATGTTTTCTGCGGACTTATGAAATCTACTTCGCGGCTTTTTGCTTTTCAAGTTCCAGCGCCATAAGGGCGTTTTGCCTCACCGCTATGTAGGACATATAGGCCTGAAACTCGATGGCTATGAGTTTGGCCTCCTCGGCGTCGGCGGGAGTCTTGAAGGTGGCGTCCTTGGCGATATCCTCGGCCTCGGAGATGAGTTCCTTCATGGAATCGGCCCGTTCGATATCCCGTATCGCGGAAGAATCGAGCGCCAGCGCCGGAGAGACAAAAAGCACCGCGAGGGAAACAAGTATCAGGAGTTTTCTCATCTTGACCTCAATTCCGGTTTGTTCCGCTACGCGCGGGGGGCGCGAGGGAAGCGGGTTTTCAGGAAATAAAAAGCCCCCGGAAGAACCTTTTGAGTCCTTCCAGGGGCATGTTACCACCTGGGCGCATAGAGGACTAGTCCTCTATGCGCGGAATCTTTGGCTTTCTTCCCCTCTTTCTCGGGCGAAGTCGCTTGCCGAGCTTGCCTTCGAGTCCGAGGATGAAAGGTTCGGTCCCCATCGGGCGTCCCGTAGACTCGTGCTGGGCGAGTTTCTTGGCGAAATCCTTTGAAACGGGTTCCGTTATGTAACTCGACCAGTCCGGGACTCCGGGGAGCGTCGCAGGAGCGCCGAGAGGATCGGCGGTCTTTGCCAGCCTCGCGGTGGCCGAGGACCACGGATACGCCGCCGGGGTGAGCACAAGCCCGGTTCTCACCGGCTGTAGCTCTACGTACTTGGCTGTCTCGGCAATGAGGGGCTCCTCAATGGTAAAGGAGTTGAACCGGGCGTGCCAGAGGCGGCCTTCACGCCCGAGACGGGCGTTGACCTCCCTTGAGTAACGCCGGTGAACCTCACCGAGAGCTCTTGCCAGCCCCTCCTCGCTCGAAGGAACGACGAGAAGGCTGACGCGGTTGAATAAAAGCGACCAGGCCAAGGCTTTCACCTTGTTCTCGTCGAGTGCCTCGGAAGCGAGGCGAAGGTAGAGGGCGTAGTCCTCAGGCCCAAAAAACGCCTGTTGGCCTTCGTAACCCCTCTGGGCGACGTAATGCGGTAATCCGGGTACAACTATTCTTGCTATTCTAACCATGTAAGAAATATGCCGCAAAAATCTAAATTGTGAAGAAAAAAATTCAAAAAAAACCTTAAAAATCACGCGAAAATATTAAAATATAAATAGTGAACCCTTGACATCCCTCCGTTGACCTAGCGGAAATAGGAAAAACACAAATTGAGGGCAATTGCTATTTTTTTAAGGCCGGTCCCCACTATTTGACTATTTGCCTCATCAAATGGGGTTTTAATCGGGTCCCCCGCTCCCTCCTCCGTCACGCGGTGAAAAGCGGGGCAACTTCGCGCTGTCATTTGCCAAGTTCAATGGATATCATTTGGGCTGGTTGGAATTTCAAGCGGGAGGTCTTGAACGGATGCTTTATTTTCACCCATATTTTCAGGGAATTTTAACGCTGGTGATGATCTACGGGTGGATAACCGGCATGGGCAGGCATCGCCCGCAAAAGCCCGGCTCCTCCTTCGCCTTCAACCGCAAGCGCCACATACTCGCCGGAAAGATCTCCACAGCCGGGCTGCTTTTGGGGATCATAATCGGGCTCGGCTACGTTTACGGGCTTTACGGCCAGGTTCTCGTCACGGGTCTCCACGGCACGCTGGGCGTCGCCATCGCGCCGCTGCTTGTTACGGGCATAGTCACCGGGGGAATTCTCGAACGCAATTTTGTTAAACACCCGCACCTGCCAAAGATTCACGGCGGTTTAAACGCCCTCACCCTCGGCATGTGCGTCTTTCAGATACGCACGGGGCTCGAACTGCTGCTGGCCATGAGGGCGGGGTAATTCTCTTGGACAGCAATCGGGAAATGAAACGGAAAACCCCGTATTCAGGGCGTCGCGCCGCCGAATACGGGGTTTCGCAGCCGTAAATATTACGTTCCGGGCGCCTTGCGGTACTGCGGGACGGCCTCCCCCGCCTTGCTGTTCCCGAAGAAAGTCTTCACCGCGGCGGCTATCTGGTTTTCGGTCATCTTCCCCTCGGCGGGCTCGACGGCGACGACCTTGTCGGCCAGATCCCTGTTGTTCTCTATCTCGTGCAAAAACTCCGTCTTCGCGCTGCCGGGGCCGAGAAGGAATATCCTGTCGGCCTTACCGAGCTCGGCGATAAGCTCCCTGTACCAGCTCTTGAGGTGTTCCCTTCGCTTTCTCTCGATCTTCTGCTCCGAGACGATTTCAAAGCCGCCCGCGACGCCGGGGTACTTGTACCCCCCGTGGGACTTGGTTTTGTTCTCCACGTCCGAGGGAAACATAGTGCGGGTCTCCTTTTTTCCGTCGATAGCAACGAGGAAAGCCTTTTCGTGGTCGAGCCAGACTCCTACCTTCTTATCCATTTGAGCTCCTTGGAGTGACCGTAAAAAGCGCCCGCGCCGAGTCCCTGAGGACGGCGCAAAGCACTGTCGTGACGTTTTGGGCGGGACTTGGCGAAAGATTCGTGGCGGCGTGGGTTCGAGAAAAAACGCTTGCTGTCATATTTCTCTCGTCGTGCGTTGCGGGACAATACCCACACCTAAAATCTATCTCTCCAAACGCAGGTGAGCAAGGCAGGGGGGAAGAAAAATATTTGGGGCTGTCCTAGATAATCAGCCTAAATAGTCTCTAACCAGTTGTTTTACCTGAGCTAATTGAACTTTTGGGTCAGGGTTATTGAAACGCCATTCGCATTCCTTCAAAAACAGGTGAA